>DATAOM010000171.1:0-9570 GCA_036265775.1 Ktedonobacterales bacterium
CGTGGTCAGCGCGAGCGATTTCACGCGGATGCTCGACATATCGGCTTCCAGCAGGAGATCTACACCGCACTCCAGCGCCGCGAGACTCAATATTGCAGGTGTGCCGCTGAGATAACGTGCGACGCCCTCTGCTGGCGCGTAGTCGGACACAAACGCGAATGGCTGCGCATGCCCCATCCAGCCGGAGAGCGGCTGGCTGAACGACGCCTGATGTCGTCGCGCCACGTAGAGAAACGCCGGAGCGCCGGGGCCGCCGTTGAGGTACTTGTAGCCGCAGCCCACCGCGAGGTCCGCATCAGCGGCGTCGAGGTCCAACGGCAGCGCGCCCGCCGAATGCGACAGGTCCCACAGCGCCAGCGCGCCCTGCTCGTGTGCGCGTCGCGTCAGTCGCGGCATGTCGAGGATGCGTCCCGACTGGTAATTCACATGGGTGACCATGAGCGTGGCGACCTCGTCGGTCAGGCTCTCCTCAAGCTCATCGATCTGGACGAGGCGTAGCTCGCGCCGCCCGCCAAGCTGCTGGATGAGCCCCTGCGCCATGTAGAGATCGGTCGGGAAGTTGTCCACCGTCGAGAGGACGACACGCCGGTCCTGCCGCAATGCGAGCGCCGCCGCGAGAGTCTTGAAGAGGTTGATCGAGGTCGAATCGGTTACGATCACCTCGCCGGGCCTTGCGCCGATCAGCCGCGCGATCTTGTCGCCGACGCGCTGTGGCGCCTCGATCCAGCCGGACTCGTTCCAGCTACGAATGAGCCGCTCGCCCCACTCTTGCTGGATGACCTCGTTCAGCCGGCCTCGCGTGGTTTTGGGTAAGGCGCCAAGTGAATTGCCATCCAGATAGATGATTCCGCGCGGCAGGAAGAACCTGTCGCGCATCGGCGCCAATGGGTCGGCAAGGTCCAGCGCCCGCACGGACGCTCTGGTGTATCTCGACATGGCGACCGCCTGGCTAGAGGGGTTCTCAGAGACGACAGAGGCCAGCGGAGCAGCCGGTTGCGCTGGCGCCGGAGGTGGTCTAGGCGCGGCGTGGTTTCACGCAGGCGGCGCGGTGTGTTCATCATCATGCTAGCGGCTGATGGCGCAGGCGTCAAGCCGATGTGAACGGTACATGCGCGCCCCTAGAACAAATGCCGCCAGGAGAGCGCTTACATCGCTGGAGCGACGCCGCCTGCCGCTGGCTCCATGCCGCGAATTCCCAGTATCTCGGCGCGTAACGCCTGGGCCACGCTATCGGTGTGGGAATCGGCTCCCGCCGCGCGCACGTCCCACTTGCGAAAGGCGAGCTTGTTCTGCGCCCTCACCAACGCGCGCGCTTCGCGTCGAGAGTAGCCTGCTGGGCGGCGCAGGCCATAGGCGGACTCGCGCTCGATCTGCGCGTATTCCGCTGGAGTGACGATCTGCCCGTTCACCTCGTCGGCGAGCTGCTGGCGAATCACGCGCCGCTCCCACTGGCCGCTGACGACAATCGCGCCGATCAGGAGGGCGTAGGGTATGAACTGGAGGACGACATTGGCGACGGCTACCGCCAGCCACCAGCTAAAGAGCGCAGGCGAGTCGAGATTCTGGCCTTGCAGGCTGAGCACGCCGTAGATAATGAATCCCGCCAGCGCGTTATGCGCCATGTGCGCCAGAATCGCCAGCACGAGTCCGCCGACCGCGACCAGCACCTTCGCCGCCGGGTGCGAGAGTTGTCGCGCCAGCCCGAAGCCCGCTCCGGTGAGCGCGGTGAAAAGTAGATGCCCGTTGACGCCGAAGAAGACGAAGCGCGCCAGCAGTTGCGTCGCGTAGGGAGGCGAGCCGGTCTGGGCGTAGAAGTTGGTGACGTAGAACGCGGTCTCCATCATGTTGAAGCCCAGGCCCACCAGCGCGCCATAGATGATGCCGTCGCGCATATTGTTGAACTCGCCGCGCAGCAGCCAGATCAGGAGGAGCAACGCCAGCCCCTTGACGATCTCCTCCACTGGAGGACCAACTAGCACCGCCGTCAGGTACTGCACGAGCGCGCGCGCGGCGTCCTGCGATGGAGCCTCGCTGGCGAGACCGCTCTGCGTAAAGAAGTTGAAGATCAGCAGCGCGCCCTCACCATTGAGAAAAAGCGCCAGCCCCGTCGCCACGAGCATTCCCCACAGCAGCGCGCCGAAGAAGACCCACAGTGACTCACGCTCGCGCCGGTCCAGATACCAGATGAGCGCCAGCGCTGGCAGCCCCGCGACGATCGCAAGCCCCAGCGCGGAGAAAAAGACACGCAGCACATTCTCTGGCGCGAAGGCGAAGATCGAGACGATCTGCAGGAGCGCGAAAAGGATGAGGACGCCCAGCGCGACCAAGATCAAGACGGCGGCCCAGGGTTTGTGCAGGGGGGAGCCAGCGAGCGCGTAACTGGCGGGTGGGTGCAGTGCAGCATGGGAACTGTGGCGCGCATGTACGGGTGTCTCAGAAGAGTGAACCGGCTCCTGCATCGTCTTTTCCATCTCCCTTTGCGCTCGATTATTGCCAACGGACAAAATATAGCGCCCAGGCGCGAGCTATCTCGCCCACGCCGGGCGCTGTTCATCATGTCACATAGCGGTTCGGAAACTATGTTGGCTACGACACAGCCACATCACCGCAGGAGACGGTGAGGAAGCTGTCACGGTTCAGCGTCGAATTGTAGTCGACGGCGATATACCAGCTCTGTTCGCCGTTCGTCGGCAGCGGCTGCGCGTTGTTGATAGTGATCGAGCTAGACGCGTTGCCACTGCCGTCGGCGTTCAACTGTGGCAGGTCATAGAGCACGTAGCTGCGCCAGGTGCAGTTGCCCAGATGAATTGCCGCTGCGTGCGCGGTGTTCGGTTCCAACCCGGAGACGTGGTAGTTCACGTTGAGCGAGCCGTTGTTCTCGGTGAGCGTCGCGGCGCCGACGACGTTGCCGTTCTTCTCGCCCGGAACAGGGCCAAGGGCCACACCGCCCTTGACCTCGGGGCCGGAGGGCAGCGTCGAGAAGACTGTGCCACAAGCTAGGTTGTAGCCGTTGCGTGGCTCACCGGTTCCGGCGATGGTCTGAATGACGACGGTTGAGCCAATGGGCGCGCCCTGCACATGGTCAAATTTGACTCGAAAGTCGACAACTTTGCCGTTCGCGTCCGCCTGGAAGGGCACGCCGCGCCAGAGCACACCGCCGATGCTGCTGCATGTGCCGCGCACCACCAGCGCCACGCCAACGCCGTTTTGCGGCATCCCATCCATGAAGGTGCTCGTATGGGCGACACGCTCGACCGTGTCGAACGTGATGTCAATGTGCCCGGTGGGCGAGTGCTTGAGCTGCGCATTGCCCTGCGCGAGCGCCACTGGTGGGACTTGCGCCTTTGCTGGCGCCTGCGCCTGGTCAGCGCGGCTAGGCATGGCTCCGGCGGCTGGCGCGATCAGCGCCGCCAGCGAGAGGAGCGTGAGCAGCAGGCCACCACGTACCAGCCACCTCATACGAGTCCGCTTGCCCGTCATTTCGCGTCCGCGCATCGCTCTTCCCCTTCCACCCAGCTCTGAGCCACTGGCTTCTCTTCGCGCGTCTGTTTGCGGCGAATGCAACGCCTTGTCATGGGTAATCGCCACGATCATACATGGGGAATTCACGCGCCGTCAAGGCACACAAGACGCGGCGGCGACGCCTTTCTCGCTCAACCGTTCACGCGAATACACAAGCTGGCGGGCGACTCGTGTTTGCGATATGCTTGTCTGCGAGTCGCCTCATGTGCTCCATGTGTGGTCGAGCGACCTGGGGAGTGGGCTGGCGGGAGAAGACAAAGGAGGACGGCATGCTCGGACGGAGATTCGGCGCGACACTGCTCTTTGCGACGTTACTGGCCGCGATGCTCTCCGGCTGCGGCTCGACTCAGAACGATATCTCGTCGCCAGCGGCCTACTGCCGGAGCGTCGGCGGGACGGTGCAGGCGCGTATCCCCGAATATGGCACGAACAATCCCAATCCGCTGAAGCTGGCCGGAACGCAGGATTTCTGCAAGTTCACCGCGCCGGACAATACCGCCATCTTCACCAGCACAGACACTCTCTACGCCGACAAGCCCACCCTCGCGGCGCTGGCCTATTACGCGCAGACACCGGCGCAGGCTGCGCCGAATGGAGAGAATCCGGCCTCTGTCTACTGCACGCTGCTCGGCGGCAGCGACCTCTTCGGCGGCAAGAACGCGGCTGGCGGCGGCTGGGTAGACACCAGCGATCAGGCCTTCAAGACCGTCGAGGCGTGCGTCTTCCCCGACCTCTCGATCATCGACTCGTTCGGCCTGTTCTACCACTCCAACGGAACGATTCGCGGCATCGACCTGAGCACCGTCCTGCGCTACGAGGCGCCGCCGCGCTAGTGGTCGTGGCTGGTAGTCGGTGGCTAATAGATGAAGTAGACGCCTGGCCCACTATGGGCGAAGCGATAGTCCACGCGCCCCCAGCCACCACCGTTCCAGTAGAAGTTCATCTCGGAGATCAGGAACCAGCCGCCGGGATAGACAGCCTCGACGTGCGCGACGTGTCCCGCGCCTCCAGCGCCCTCGACGCCAGGCCGGAACATCACGGTCGCATTCACCGCAGGCT
The DNA here is from genome assembly GCA_036265775.1 of Ktedonobacterales bacterium. Classification (GTDB taxonomy): domain Bacteria; phylum Chloroflexota; class Ktedonobacteria; order Ktedonobacterales; family JADMIN01; genus DASWAC01. The sequence goes on from DATAOM010000171.1 coordinate 4,582, forward strand.
GCGTGCCGACGCGATAGCCACGCGCGGCGGCGCCCGCCGCCCAGTATTTCGCGTCGCCGATGTACGAGAGATTCTCGTCGCGGCGTGTATTCTGCGCCCACCAGGTGCACTGGCCGAACGCCCACCAGTAATAGCCATCCGCCGGGCGGTTGACCTTGAAGGCAGGATGTCCTGGCACGGTCATGAAGACATCGCCCGGCGGCCAGGGCTCCAGCGGTGGCGGAGAGACGAAGACCGCGCCAGGTGAGGCGTTATAGTTGCCTGCCGGTCCAGTGTCGCCAACTGGCGCGCCTGCGCTGCCGGGCGCGTTGACGCCGGGACCGGCGCCGCCACCCTGTCCCAATGCCTCCGTCGCGCCACTGGAAGTATCCCAGGGGCCGCTCGGTGGCGCGCCAGCCGGGTCGAGCGCGAGCATCGCGCCATTGGGCGAAAAGCTCTGCGCCACCACCTTTTGCGCCGTGAGCGGAATCACGACTCTGATTGCCCCAAACAATAGCGCCAGCGCCACCACGGATACGATGATCGTCGCGGTGCGGCTGCGCGGGCGCGGCTCGGAGCCGCGCAAGACAATCGCTGGAACGATCGCGGTAGGTTTGGCGTTCTTTGCGGCGGGGATCAGCGCAGTCTGACTTGTGGTCGCCGCAGCGGCGAGCTGTTTGTTCGTCGGCAGGATATTTCCCAACTTCTGCGAGGTCCGCTGCACCAGCGCCGTATCCTGGCGCGTGACAGGGCGCGCCCGAACGAGCGCGCGTGGTGGTGGAATCGGGCCGGAATCATCCGCCGTTTCTGGAAGAACCTCAGTCGCTGCCAGCGGCATCGAGGGATCAGCGTATCGCTCGCTCTCTTCCCACTCGCCGCCTCGATCATCCTGTCGATCCTGGTCGTCATCCCAGACGCCGTCGCGTGTGTCGTCGCGTTGCCTGTCACGTGCGTCGTCCCAGCGCAGGCGTGCGCGTGGGCTTGACCGGCCAGGGTCACTGACAGAGGAAATCCCGCCGCTCTCGTCGCTTACGGCTCGGCGTCGTGCGGTCGCTCCGACCCGGCTGCGCTTTGCCGAAGGACGCTCGCCAGAGTCTTCGGAGATGGTCCCGGCCCGCGCGCGCCGCGTGCGGGTTCGTCGTGAGAGCGTCATATCCGGGTCAGAAGGAGCAGCGTCGAGTTCCAGGCTGTCGGACTGCCACTCGTCCCAGTCTGACGCTTTACGCGGCATGACGCTTCCTCCTCCACCACAAAGACTGGCGTAAGATCAACGCAAGATTGATGCAAGATCGGCGCACGGCTGATGGGGATGACAGGACCGCGCGACGGTGATTGTCACAAGCGTACACTACCGCGTGTCCGCGCGAGCGACCGAGCAGCCCAATTGGGCTATGCGCCTAGCGAGAGACCGGCTCGAATTCGGCTGGCAGGCTGCGCCGCAGGAGGCGCAACCAGGCGCCACCCATGATACTCTCGATGTCGGCGCTTGTATAGCCATGGGCTGAGAGCGTATCGGCGATCTTGCCGAGGTCGGCGACCGAGTTGAATCCGTCGGGTGTGCTTTCCACGCCGAAGCCGCCATCGAAGTCGCTGCCGATTGCGCAGTGTGTCGCGTCGCCCGCGAGTTCACAGATGTGGTCAATATGGCGGATCACTGTGTCGAGGGGAAGCGTCGCGCCTGGCTCCCAGGCTGGATCGAGAAACTTGTTCGCCAGCACGGTTCCGATGACGGCGTCGCGCGCGATCAAGGCGCGAATCATCTCGTCGCTGAGGTGACGGTCGGTCGGCGTGAAGACACGGCAGTTGGCATGGCTGGCGATGACTGGGCCATCGAAGATATCTAGCGCCTGCCAAAAACTCTCCTCGGCAAGGTGACTGATATCGAGAATGACGCCGAGCCGCTGCATCTCGCCCAGCAAGCCGCGACCGAGCGCAGTCAGTGGGCCTGGCTCGCCCGTTCCTCCAGCGTAGCGCGTGCCGCGCCAGGCCGGGCCGACGATGCGTAGCCCGCCATTGACCCACTCGTAGAGTTCGGTCGGCTTGCTGATCGGGTCGGCGTTCTCCATCAGCAGCAGCATCCCAACGGGGCGCTCCTCAGGCGTCGGCGCGGCGTTCCAATCTTCCACGAGCGCATCTAGCTCGCTCACACTGCGGATCAGTCGTACTCCCACGTCCTGCCGTGCGAGATCATGGTAATAGAAAAGTTGATCGAGACCCGCCTTGGTAGAAGCCTCCGGCTCGGTGGGAAAGGTGAAGATGGTCGCGAAGACCAGCCCAACGCCGCCTAGGCGTAGTTCTGGCAAGCCGATCATCGCCTGATCGCGCGCATGGGGAAGCGCGGCGAACGAGCCCTCCGGCGGCCCAGACTGCGCCGCGCGTATCTCGGATACGGAGAGGCGCACGTCGTGATTGTTGTGCAGCGCGTTCGAGGCGATATCCTCGTGACCATCAACGATAAACACGCGGCAGCCCTCCAATCGCCCACCTCACCGGATCGTCAGCGGGTAATGCGAGCATTGTACACTCATTGCGCGAGCAGGGGCGCCATCGTCATTCGGTAAGGATGCACCGCGCCAGGGTGGCAGGACTGGCGCGGTGTATGTCAGGGCGCGAAAACATCCCGATGCTTTCAGGTAGGGGTGTTTTCATGCTTTAGGTTCACGGCTGCTGCGGCTTGCCCGCCTCGATGAAAGCGGTATCCGCCTGCTTTACCGCCTGCCCCGCCTCCGCCTTTGCCCCTGCAGCATCCCGCTCCGCCTTGCGAGCCGCATATTCCGCCTTGATCATGACATGGACGACTTGTCGGGCGTTTGTCGCTGTGCGCGCGTCCCCGGCCGCCTCTTCGATCACCCCCGCGCTTTGCCTCGCTTGATCAGCAAACTGCTCAGCGCGCAGGGCAGCTTGCTCCGCCTCCTTGGCAGCCTCCTTAGCGGTCTCTAGTCCCCTGCCTTCAGCCTTTTTCATGGCGTCTTCAGCTCTTTTCGCCGCCTCTTCCGCCTTGGCCTCCGCCTTTGAGGCATGGTTCGCGGCTGCTTCAGCCGCCCGTTGCGCTGTTCGCGCCTCTCTCTTCGCATCTTCGAGCGTCTGCTCGGCAACCCCCCGCTGAGCGAGTTGTGTTGTGACGATCTGCTCCATCGCACTGCTTGCCAGCGCGTTCGCTGCCGGGTCCTGCGCCTGGACTGCTTGTTCGACGATCGCCTGCGCTATCTGCGAGTCGCCAATAAGGTTCAGCATGCGCTCTACTGATTTTTCCGCGTTGATGGCGGCGTCATCGGCTTCCTTGGCAGCTTGCTCTGCCACTGCTGCTGCATCTTTTGCTTTCGTGGCGGACTCTTTAATCTCCCTGATGATCTGCTTATCAGCCTCTTGCATCGCATCCTGAACTCGCTGACGCGACGCGAAAATGCTGATACCGGCGACGATCGCGGCGAGAACCACGGCCGCGGCGGAGCCGCCGATCACCCACAGTATGACGTCGCTTTGGCTTACATTGAGCATAGATATCCTGCCCCTCAAATAGGAGGTACGACCCAGCGCCGCCCGTCAGCGCGCTGCCCGGAGAAAGCGTTGACCGTGTGTGGATTGCCGCATTGATTCAGCAATGAGAGCGCTTTACAAGGCACGTTGTTCAAAGACGCTGCGAAAGGCGCTGTCTCCAGCCGCACAGCCATACTTACGCAGCTTTGTTACAGCAGAAAGATAGCAGATACGCTCGTTTGGCGCAAGGGTCTCACGCGGCAAGCGCTGCGGGACGCATGGCCTGTTTGCCAGTCTATCTCTACGGGGAGCGGTTGCCAGCATGGAGCTTGATAGCGTTTATGCTGATGCGTCCGAACGGTCACGCTATTCGGTGAGGATTGGGCGCGTCAAGATGGCAAGATACGCGCGCCACGGGCCGACCGCATCAGCATATTGATGCGCCATCACCTCGACGATCTGGCCGATATGGTTGAGATCATGAACCATCCAGGTCGCCAGCAGTTGGCTCAACGTCACCGTTCCCAGCGCCGGATGCGTTCCCTTGAGCGCCGACTGCTCGGGGGTGAGCCGCCACTCGTCCAGCGTCGCCAGGCTCTGTGCGCGCGCCTGCTCGAAGGCCGCCAGCAACTGGTCGAGCGAATATTCCTGATACTTCTCGAACATGGCCGTCCGGTCGAACGAGTCGAAGGGGTGGCCCTCGCCCTCTTCCAAAATGATGCGAGCGCGGACAATCCAGTCGGTCTCCTCGCCGTGCAGCAGATGCCCAACGACGTCATAGGCGCTCCAGGTATCCGGTCCCGCAGTGGTTTTCGTCCACTCCTCTGGCAGTCCGCGCAGGAGCGCCGTCAGGGTCGCGGGTGTCCGGCGTAGGATGGCGACGGCCTGGTCGCTCTGGTAGTCCATGTGCGGCTCCTTCTGCCTCGCGGATAAGCGACAGAGGTATGATGGGACTGGCTGCTCATCATACCTCTAAACAGTAGCGATCCTGAAGCCGACGCGCCACTGGAAGTCACTAGACGCTAGCGCGAGCGCGCCATCTGGTGGAAGCGCTTGAGCCGCTGCTCGACGCGTTGATGCACGGTGTCGGCAGGCAGTCCCATCAGCAGTGGGATCGCCTCGTCCACCGTCGCCACCGGCCAGATGTGGAACCAGCCCTCGTTGGCGATAGATGCGGCCACCTCCGGGCGCAGCATCAGGTCGCGCGCGTTGACCGTCGGGATCAGGACGCCGTAGCCACCTTCGGGTCGCTCGCCCTGCTGGTAGCGCATGCGGCAGACCTCCCAGAAGCCATCAATCTTGGTATTCACACCGCCGATGGGTTGGATCTCGCCATACTGTCCCACCGCGCCCGTCACGGCGAGCGAACAACGGATTGGCTGCTGCGCGAGCGCCGAGAGCAGCGTGAAGAGTTGCGCGGCGGAGGCGCTATCGCCGCCGGTGCCGCCGTGCTCCTGCTCGAATCGGATGCGGATGATAACCGAGAGCGGACGCTGCTCGCTGTAGCGGTGCGTCAGGTAACCCTCCATCGTC
>DATAOM010000172.1:0-6733 GCA_036265775.1 Ktedonobacterales bacterium
TCCGGCCAGCGCAAACTCGGCGTCGTTGGTGATCGAGACCTCACGAGCAACGGATAACAGGTGTGGCGCAAGCAGGTTCGCGCCGTCCGCCCCATGAATGCCGGAGAGCCCAAACCACGCGGCGTCTACATTGCAGCGCGCGTTGGTTGGCAGCGCCTCGGCGATGGCGGCGCGCAGTTGTGCGAGCGTCTGCTCGACGCCGATCGCGCGCAGGTTTGAACTGCCTGCGTTTCCACGCCCACGAATGGCGCCATAACTATCCACCACCACCGCGTGGGTCTTGCTGCCGCCACCATCCACGGCGAGAAAGAGGGACGCCACGCTATCACCTAATGACTTGCCCTTTGCCGGCGTTCTCATGATGGCGTATCCAGCGCCGCGCGCACGATGCCCTGGCTCGCCTGCAACCGCCTGCGCGCCTCATCCGCTGAGGTGGAGGCCAGTTGCGCGACGATAGCCGTCTTGATCTCGCCGTGACACGCCTCTAGAAGGCGGTTCGCTTCCTCATCGTCAAGGCCGGTGGCTGCGGACACAATGCCCACCGCCCGCCGCCGCAGCTTGGTATTAGTCGCCTGGACGTCCACCATCAGGTTCCGGTAGGTCTTGCCAAGCACGATCATCACGCCGGTGCTGAGCATGTTCAGGACCATCTTCTGCGCGGTCCCTGCCTTCAAGCGGGTCGAGCCGTTGATGACTTCTGGACCGACAATCGGCGTGATGGCGATGTCGCTCAGGCGCTGTAGTGGTGTATCCAGATTGCACGCGACGCCAACTGTGAGCGCGCCACGGGCTCGCGCATGCGCCAGCGCTGCCAGCGCGTACGGCGTGTGCCCGCTGGCGGTGACACCGACCACACTATCCCGCGCGCCAAGATCGAGCGCTGCCATGTCGCTCTCACCCAGATCGGCGCGATCTTCCGCGTCTTCCGCCGCCGTGGTCCAGGCGAACGTTCCACCGGCGATGCGGCTCACGATCAGATCGGGGGAGACGTTAAACGTGGGAGGACACTCCGCTGCATCCAGCGCGCCTAGACGGCCTGAGGTACCCGCGCCGACGTAGATCATCCGGCCACCCTGCCGCATGCGCGCCGCAACCTGTTCGATAGCCAGCGCAATCTGTGGCAAAGTCCCCGCGACGGCGCCCGCCACCCTGGCATCCTCCGCGTTCATTGCCTGCGCGATCTCGAGGGGGCTCATGCGGTCAATGTCCAGCGTCGCGGCGTTGACACGCTCGCTCTCCAGTGGATGCGCCTGCCGCGAAGACTCGTCCTGGGTGGGCATGCGTGAGGTCCTCGTCTGCTAGCCGCCGAGGCGTGTGCGGCGGATGGCTAAGAGCCTAAGAGAAGAGCCGGTCGCGCTTGAGGTGGGTGAAGAAGGTGTATTTGGCGCCGCAATACACGGAGCGGGCATATTCAACGGGACGGTTGCGATCGGTGTACGTCGTGCGCCGCGTCAACAATACCGGGCTGCCGACGGGAATGCGCAAGGTCTCAGACTCCGCCTGTCCGGCGAGGCCCGCTTCGATCTCTTGCTGCGCTTCCATCAGCGGAATGCCGTACTGGGTCTCGAGGTGTTGATAGAGGGAATGGTTTTCGAAATCTTCCTCCGCAAGCGCCTCGCATCCCTTGAAGTTGAGCAATGATTCTTCGATGGCGAGCGGCTCCTCGTCCGCCAGGCGCAGGCGGCGCAGACGGAAGACCATCTGTCCCGGCTCGATGCGCAGGCGTTGCGCCGCGATGGCGTCGGCTGGGTGCATCGCCGCCGAGAGCACTATGGTGCTGGGGCGCTGGCCGCGCGCCTGGATGTCTTCGGTGAAGCCGGTCAACTGGAGCAGTTGCTGTGTGATGCGGTTATCGGCGACAAACGTGCCACGGCCCTGTTCGCGGTAGAAGAGGCCTTCGTTGACTAGATCGGTGATGGCCTGGCGCGCCGTCATGCGACTGATGCTGTACGTCTCGCTCAGTTCACGCTCCGAGGGGATGAGGTCGCCGGGTTTCCATTCTTCCGTGCTGACCTTCTCGCGCAGGATCTCCTTGAGCTGGTGGTAGCGCGGCACAGGGCTGTTGCGGTAGATCGTACGCATAAAGCTTGGACTCGCCTTTCTGATCGGCCACACATGTCTGGAGTAAGCGTTACTGTGCATTATAGCCAGCTACGCATCCTGCCTTCCGCCGTTCACCCATTCGCCGCTCACCAGGCGCTGCGCCGGTTTTCTTGAGAAGCAGATTCCGCTGTACGCTTGCCGCCTTCTACTCCGACGAGTCTATCTCCATGTCCTGCACTGTCGTTCGGGGAAATTCCCGTACATGCGCTGAACCTGAAGGGAAGGATGGACAAGCGCTTGCGTGAATGGTATAGTTGGTATGTTGTATGTACCAGCTATGATGCCATATCGCACCGAAGGTGTCAAGCGCCAGGCGTCTACTACGCCACGAGTTATCCGAATGAACGCAGCCGTGACTCGCTGATCGAAGAGATCGCACCGATCCGAGAAGTAAAGCATTGTAGACGGAAGGCGCCACTTATGGAGTATACCCTGCAGGGCGCTCGGCTGGTCGATAGCATACGCGACCAGCAGCGAGCCGATCTTCTCATCACAGGCTCGCGCATACGCGCGGTGCGCAACCCTGGCGAAAGCGTTTCTCCGTCGCTCCATGGGAAGCATACCTACATTGATGCGACTGGCATGATCGTCATGCCTGGATTTATCGACGTTCATACGCACGGCGGCGGCGGCTATAACCTTCATACAGCAGACGCCACGGAGATACAGGATTTCGCGCGCTGGGCGCCAGGTACCGGCGTCACATCGTTCCTGATCGGCGTCGTCGGCGTCCCCACAGGGCTGCCAGAAGCGGAGTTGCGCGCGGCGGTGGAGGCGACCCACGCGACGAAAGGCAGACCGAAGGGCGCCGAGGCGCTGGGCATTCATCTCGAAGGGCCATATATCAACACGCTTCGGCGCGGCGCTCATCAGACGTCCTGGTTACGTACGCCCAACGCGAAGGAGACGGAGCGCCTGCTCGCAATTGCCGATGGGCATCTGCGTCTTATCACTGTCGCGCCTGAACTGGCGGGGTCGGAGATGCTGATCCAGCGGATGACGGCGGCTGGCGTTCGGGTGAGCCTCGGGCATACCGACGCGAACTATGAGCAGGCGGTTGCGGCGATCGAGCAGGGCGTGACGCACGCGACCCATTGCTGCAACGCCATGCGGGCTCTCCATCACCGCGACCCTGGTCCGCTGCCCGCAATCGTAGAGGCGCCGCAAGTGTATGGCGAAATCATCGCCGATGGCGTCCACGTTCATCCCGCGATGCTGCGCCTGCTTGTCAAACTCCTTGGTCCAGAGCGTAGTGTGGTTATCACCGACGCGCTGGCGGGCGCTGGCGTGCCCGACGCTGTCTTCGAGTTCAACGGACAGCGCGCGAGCGTCGTCGGCGGCGTCGCCCAGCTTGACGACGGAACCATCACCGGCAGCGTCCTGACGATGGACCAGGCGCTGCGCAACGTGTTGGCGATGACCGGGCTTTCGCTCCAGGAGGCGGTGGGGATGCTGACCGCCAATCCGGCGCGCGCGGCTGGCGTTGGCGACCGCAAGGGACTGCTCACGCCGGGCTATGACGCCGATCTTCTGATCTTCGATGGGTCACTGTCGTTGCAGGCCACCATGCGTGGTGGCGCGTTTGTCTACGCGACGGAGGAATGGCTGGAGCGTCTCTCGACCGTAGCGGCGCCGCTGGCGCCGAGCGCCACGACACCGCACAGCGCGCCTCGCGCAAGGGGAGGGAACTAATTCTTCCTGGCCCTGATTGCTCCTGGAATTATTGCGTGCGTGTGACCTTGGTTAGTCCGCGTGGGGCGTCAGGATTGATGCCTTTGGCCTGCGCGAGGCGCAGCGCGAGTTGCTGACCAGGGAGCGTTGCGATAATCGGACTAAGCCATTCCGGCGTCCCGGCTGGGAGCGGGAAGGGCGATCGCGCCAGCGCCAGCGCTTCGGGAGCGTCAGAGATCATCAGCAAATCGGCGCCGCGATTGCTAAGGACGGCGGCAAGATCCATCATGTCGGCGAAGGTGTGACCAGAGGGCGCGACCAGCAAGACTGGCGACCCAGCGCCGACGGTGGCGATGGGGCCATGACGGAAGTCCGCCGACGAGTAGGCGGTCGCTATGATATAGGTCAGCTCCTTGAGCTTGAGCGCCACCTCGAACGCCGTGCAGTAGTTGTAGCCACGTCCAATGACCGTGATCGCGTCTGCATCGCGATACAGCGCGCTCGCGCCGGCGAAGTTGGCGCCAAGCGTGAGCGTCTCTTCAAGCGCCGTGGGAAGATGGCGCAATTCCGTAAGGCGCTGCGGATTGCCGCTCCAGGCGGCGGCGAGCGCGGCGATGATCGCTAACTCCGCGGTATAGGTCTTGGTCGCCGCGACGCTCTGCTCGAGATCAGCATGTAGCTCGATGACATGGTCCGCGGCCTGGGCGAGAGGAGACGCGCCGTCGTTGGTGATGGCGATGGTCGGCCGGTGTTGGGCGCGCGCCGCTTCGAGGACGGCGATGATGTCGGGCGATTGGCCAGATTGGGAGACGCCGATCACCAGCGCGCCGCCGAGGCGTATCTCGCTCCGGTAGAGAGTGTAGAGCGACGGCGCCGCCAGCGCGACAGGAACGTGACAGAGCGCGCCAAAGAGATACTTGGCATAGAGCGCCGCGTGGTCCGACGATCCGCGCGCGGCGATCATGACATAGTCAAAGGAGGGGAGCGCCGCGACGATTTCAGCTATGTGCTCCGCGTTGCGCTCCAGCAGCCGCTCAACGATAGTGGGTTGGCTGCGAATTTCGGACTCGAGAATGGTGTCCATGATTCCTCCCTTTCCCGGCGTGCTGCGGGATAAACAGCCGGATGATTGCGAGCGCCTTCTTGTTCTATCATACGTCTTTCTGGTCTAGTGGTCTAGATGTCTTGACAAATTTATTGGGTATCAGTTACACTGGCTTCCATACCGGCTAGACTGCTAGTCAACTAGACGACCAGATGACATGTGTGATGACAGAACACCTCGCGCATGAGCATGAGTGGGGAAAGGAGACCAGGAAGCGGCTGGGCGCTCTGCCCGGTCAGTGAAGTGGAGGATGCGATCAGCACAGCAAGATTACTTGCCTCAAGCTCTTACATTGGTATCACGCGGCTGCGCCGAAGCAGCGTACAGCGCCCGTTTGTGGCGTTCCATCTGGATCAGCATGAACTGATCTACCACTCCGATGTCAGGAGGCTCGACATGGCCCATCCCTCGCGCCCACGCGCTGAATCGGGGCGCAAGCGCTTTACCATTCCGGCCCTGGTCACACTTGCAGTCATCTTCTCTATGGCGCTCGCCGCCTGCGGCTCGTCAAATTCGAATGGGTCTGGCACAAAAGTCCTGACAGCCATCTGCGCCGTCAGCGGCTCTTATACGCAGAACATGAGCCCATTCAATCCCAATGTCAATTGTGGCGTTGACGGCCTGCTCTATGAGAACCTGGTCTACGTCAATGGTGTTACCGGCCAGGAAACGCCGATGCTCTCGACCAGCCACCAGTTCAGCGCGGACAATCTCACGCTGACCTTCACCATCCGCCAGGGCGTCAAGTGGTCGGATGGACAGGCGTTTGACGCCAAGGACGTCGCCTTCACGTTCAACCTGCTCAAGCAGTTCCCGGCGGCGGACAGTGGCGGCCTCTGGACGCATTTCACCAGCGTCGACGCGACAGACGCCAGCACGGTGGTCATCAAGTTTGACAAGCCCGCGCCAACCTTGCTACCAACCATCGAGGGCACCTATATCGTGCCACAGCACCTCTGGGCCAGCGTCGGCGATCCCTCGAAGTTCACCAATACGAATCCGGTCGGCACCGGGCCGATGAAGCTCTCGAGCTTCAACGCGCAGGTGATCAAGTATGTCAAGAATCCCAACTACTGGCAGGCCGACAAGGTCAAGGTCGAGGAGCTGGATTATCCGGTCGTCGATAGCAACGCCACCGCGCTGCTGAAGATGGCCAGCGGCCAGGCCGACTGGACGGGCATCTTCGATCCGGCGGTACAGTCCTCCTTTGTCCAGAAGGACTCCGCGCACAACTTCTCCTATCCGGTTCCAGTGGTGCCGGCGCAGATCGTGCCGAACCTGAAGAACCCCCTGCTTGGCCAGCTTGCCGTGCGCAAGGCGATCAGCGCCGCGCTCGATCGCCAGCAGATGTCCGTCTCTGGTGAGGCTGGCTTCGAGCCACCGGCAAGCCCGACCGGCCTGATGCCCGGACAGGAAGCCTACCTTGACCCGAAGTACAACGGGCAGCTTCCAGCCTTTGCTGCGGCGGACCCCAACGCCGCCGGCCAGACCCTGACGACCGCTGGCTTCAGCAAGGGTTCTGACGGTATCTTCCAGGATGCGCAGGGCCACAAGCTCTCGTTCAAGGTGACGGTGCCGGGCGACTTCTCCGACTACGTCGCCGACCTGCAGATCGCGCAACAGAGCCTGAAGGCGGCGGGCATTGACCTGCAACTGAATAAGGTCTCGGACGACGACTGGCGCGCCGACCGCGCCGGGCACAACTTCGACCTCATCATGACCGGCGGGTTCTTCGGTCCGACCCCGTACTACTATCTGGAACCGCTGCTCCACAGCACGCACATCTCGGGGACCGGCGCCACGAACTGGGAGCAGTGGAATGACCCAAAGACCGACCAACTCCTGGATCAGTAC
>DATAOM010000173.1:0-6191 GCA_036265775.1 Ktedonobacterales bacterium
TGAACTACAGGAACGAAGGGTCGAAAGCAAGTGATAGTCCTCCCAAATGTCTCCACCACAAGCCTCGTCATGTGGCTCATGTCTGGAGCCGCCGCGCAGGCGCGAACGCCGCGCATGGATTGTCCTGGGCAGGCGTCCTTATCCCGCCAATGTCCGCGTCTTACGCATTCCGAGCATGTCTCCCTCAACACGCCTTGCCATCTGTCAATTCCGAACATCTGTTCCGATGTCCTGTGCAAGGCAACGAGGGAGACCATACCCAACGCAAACCGATCGCGCCACCTCACCGCGACAGAGGTACTAGAGCTATCGCGAAATCATGCCCCGTAAGTCATGACTTTTACGTCAAATTGCAGCCAGCTACATACTTTACTTTCTGTTCCATACTCCATTCGCATGCGATGAATGAGCCAAAGCGAGTGCAAGTTATTCCAGCATTTATGGACGTTTCTCGCGCAATTGCGCTATCTTGACTTAAGCCAGCCATGTCGTTGCCTGGCTGGCAAATGCGCCTTTTTTCTCGTTTCTATGCTTATGGCATATGTTCCTAGACACACGTGATGATCTTGCGCCAGCTAACACATGAAGACGCTGAAATGAAGATGGGTTTTTATACATAGATAAAGTGACACGCTGGCCAATAGCAGAAAAACAGGCTTTCTCTTGTCAAGCCTACTCTCTACTCAGAGCGATGGATTTAGGCGGATTGAAGCGCTTCCGGGTAACTGCGCCCGCTGATCCGCCATCCATAGGAAGGAGGCGATGGGCAAAAATAGTGGTCAAGAGTGGTCAGGCTGGGCGGCAGACGCGGCATGGACGGTAGCCAGCCGAACGCGCAGATGTCTCCGAGGCGAACCACATCAAGTGCGCCGGGGTCGTCCGGCGGGCGTAGCGACACGTCGGATAGCAGAAAACATGGGTGGTGTCGCTGGCAGAAAAGCGGATACCCTCGCGCGCCAGCGCCTCCAGCCGGTCGGCATCCACGGATTCAGCAGTCAGCACGGTCTTCTTCGCCTCCTCGCCGCCGAGCGCATATTCACCAATCAGGCCGTCGCTGCGCACGACGCGGTGGCATGGGATCAAGAGTGGGACGGGATTGCGCTTGAGCGCCGATCCCACCGCGCGCGACGCGCTTGGCCGTCCGATCTCGCGCGCGATCCAGCCATACGGGCGCACCTCGCCGCGCGGAATCTCCAGCGCCTTCATCAAGACGGCGCGCTCGAATTCCGAGACGCCACGCAGGTCGTACCGCAGGGTGCGACGCCGGGCGCCCTGAATGATATCCACGACATTGTGCGCGAGCGTGGCGTCATGCTCCTTCTCCGGAATGACGCGCCGCCCAAACTCCTCGGCGAAGTCGCGCTGGAATGTCGCGGCGTCGCGCGCGCGGCGCACGGCAGAGACACCATGCGCGTTGTAGGCGACATAGACGAGGCCAAGGGGCGACTCGACGGTAAAATACTCGTCCAGCAGGCCCAGGCGCGCCAGCGCTCCCTGTGCGATGCTGGGCGGCTCGGCCACATCGGCCAGCGCGCGCAGCTCATGCGTCAATGTTCGCGCCTCCGCGAGGGTCGCCCGAGGCGTCTTGTCCGCCATTTCAGTCATACCTGTCATCGTCGCGCTCCTTCCCACCGCGTTACCATCGCCAGCGGACGCCCCTGCGCCACATCAAGCGGCGCCATATCGTGCCTGACATCTTGTGTGATCTCGCCCATGACCGCCTGTGTTTGCGACCCATGCTCGTCGTCCAGCGTATCGGGACGCGCCAGCAGCGCCTCGCGCAGGATGCGCACGCCCCGATGCACGTTCGCCTTGACCGTCCCTACTGGCTGCTCGAGTGTCTCGGCGATCTCGGGATAGGTCAACTCATAGACGTGGCGCAGCACCACCGCAACGCGATAGCGCGGCGCGAGCGTCGCGACGAGCGCGCCCAGTTCGTGCCTGCGCTCGTTGGATTCGGCCTGCCGTTCTGGCTGTGTCTCCGCTGGACCCGGCAGCTCGAAAGCAGTTGCGCCGTCGTCGCCTTCCAGCGAGACCTCGCGCAACCGCGCTTTGCGAACACGATTGCGCCAGACGTTGACGGCGATCTGGTAGAGCCACGGCCGCAGAGAGAGCGCCTCGATACGCTCGGCAGGGTACGTCGCCAGCGCGCGATAGGCGCGCACGAGCGCATCCTGCGCGATCTCCTCCGCATCGGGTGGGCTGGTGGTCAATCGCAGCGCCAACCCATAGAGCCGGCGCTGATAGGCCAGCGCGAGCGCCTCGAATCCGGTGTCGAGGTCACGCGCCAGCGTGGTGAGAAGCGTCAGGTCGTCCACGCGTGTTGTCCTTCCGCATCGTGTGTCTTCTACGCTGGTCAAACACGGCGCACACCAAGATGGTTGCAGTGAGTCACATGAAGGCTCACGCGACTAGATGAAGACGCTGTTACAAGATGCCACATCGCCAGTCATCCTTTAGGGAATTGTCAGCTATACTATAGCCACGCCACACGAAATGATCGGTGATGGCGCGCCGCACATAGGGTGGAGATCCACGCTACATGGCCGGCATGCGAGACGATGACGCCACGAACGACGCCGAGTTCGAGGTCTCCAGACTGGATGATGTGGCGCCGACCGCAGCGCCGTTAGACTCTGCTCCCACTGAAGACGCGCCTGCGTCAGGAGGAGCCGCGCCGCCTAGCGCCTCGCGCAGCGTCCCGGAGAATAATCTCCGTCCAGGTAGACGTCTGCTCCAGGCAAGCGTGACTGGTCTAGCTGTGGCGCTGGCCGTCGCTATTATCCTTGTGACTGTTCCCAACGCCGCCTCCCAGTTAAAGGCTCCGCTGCGGCTGCTCACGCCTGAACCAACTGCGACGCTTCCATTGGGTTCAGATATTATCTTGCTCGCACATACCGTTCCGTGGGGTCACTTGCGCGTGGACGGCCGCACGGATGTAGCGCGAGACCTCGGCATTGCTAGTGGCTATCACGCCTATCGCTTACCGCCGGGCCAGCACAACCTTGACTACACTGCAGAGTCGTTCCCAGCGGTGCATTGTGTGGTGAGCGCGCCTGCTAGAGCGAGCGATACCTGTAGAGCGTCTAAGAATCCTAATTCTATTGGCGAGGCGTTGCGAGCGCTGGACATGAACGCGACTGTCGAGACGATGGATAATCGTGAGCGAGCAAGACTTCAGGCGCTGCTAGAAAATGGCGCTTCGTATCCAGCAATCACTATCGAACCTGGCATGCATTACCTCGACCAGAACGGGAATAGCGCAATTGCGCGCGAACGCATGACGGTAACGATGTCTATTGGGGCGGTCCAGCCAGCTTCTGACACCGATTTCAATGACAATGGCCAGCGATGTGGTGAGTTCTGTTCGCTGAGTCAGCAAGATGATCCAACGGCCTGGAATCTCCTGATCAGTATTGAACAGAGGTGGATGTATGTGGCGGCGAGCGGTGGCTCCTTCATGGCGCGCTCCCCAGCTGACACGGCCTTCACTGGAGCGCAGGTCACCTGGAACAACGGCGAGTGGGCGCTCATATCAGATATTCTGTCTGGCAGTAACTGCTTCTTCTCGCGCCAGTTTGAGTATTTCGACAGCATTGCGAGCAAGAACGGTCTCTCTTTTAGCGTGATAATTGCGCAGCCCATCCCCGCCAATGGCTGCGTCATCGAATATTCCGAGGCGAGTTCAAGCAATCAACCTAAGGCGCAGATTCTATATCGGTTAGGCGTGACGTTGGCCGTGAACGCCGACGCGCACCGCCTCTTCCCCGATCTGCCAGTCGCCAACGCCGCCGAGCGCGCCATCGCTCAGACGATTCGCGCCGGACAGGGATAATGCTTTTGTCGACAGGATACAATGGCCAGCATATTGTTCAGATGTGAGCATGGGGCCCTAGGGGTAAAATCGCCAGATGAGCGAGACAATGGACGATGACTTCGAGCTTGAGATCTCGCGTCTTGGCGACCGCCCCTCCAGCGCGCCGCAAGGAACGGAAGCGGAGCCTGCCGAATCCCCACAGGCAGAGAGGGATTCGCAAACAGATGCGACCTCGCACCTGCATTCACCTGGCGCGCCACATGTCCGCAAGCTCGTACGCGCTGGCGCAGTGGGACTAGTCGTGACGCTCACCCTCGCGGTCATCCTCGTCAGCTTTCCAGGGATCGGCGAGCGGCTCGGTGGGCCATTCCATCACTTCGCGCCAACGCCTACGGTCCCGCCAGGATCTGACATCATCTTGCTCGCGCATACCGTTCCCTGGGGGGAGCTCCATCTGGAGCGCCCAGACCTTCATCCGCTGTACCTGGGATACCGGGAGCGCTATCCAGCGTACCGCCTTCCACCCGGCCGGCATAGGCTCTTCTACGTCGCGGCGCCCTTCTCACCGATGCAATGCACGTTGAGCGTGCCGAGGAGAAGCGACGACGATTGCAAGCTGGCGACCAGCAGAAACGGTATCGCGAATGATCTCGACGCGTCCACGCGGCTGATTGACGCTGGCGCGTCGGTCAAGCAACTGGACCTGGGCGCGCGCCACGAGCTACAGACGTTGCTCGAAACGGGCGTCGCCTATCCCCCGCTGACAATTGAGCCAGGTACGCATTACCTCGATCAGAGCGGCAAGGTGGCGGTCGCAGACGAGCGTCTGACAGTCACGATGTCGATGGGCGCTGCTACGCCACCGTCCAACGCGGCGATCGTTGACGACGATATGCAGCAGTGCAGGGAGATCTGTAATCTGGACAGCGCGCAGGATTATCTCACCTGGAAGGTGACCATCTGGGCCGCGCCACATTGGACCTATGTCTCGGCGGATGGCGACACATTTACGGCATATGGCGCACCGGCACAAGACCAGGGCGTAGCTTCTGTCCTCTGGCAGGGTGGAAAGTGGGTCCTGGACACACAAAATGGATTGGGAGCTCCCTGCGACTTCCGTGTCTTCATCGAGCTCCTCTCAGAGAAGAGTGGTAGCGCTGGCCTCGACACATTCACGCAGTATGGGGGGAACAGCCCTGTCGTCGCCAATCCTGCCAACGGCTGCGTCCTCGAATTTCATGCGCAGGAAAACCCTGGCGATCATCCGCGACCGGAGGTGCTGTATCGTCTCGGCGTCCTGCTCGCCACCAACGCCGACGCGCAGCGTATCTTCCCCGATCTCCCCGTCGCCAGCGCCACTGAACGGGATATCGCCCAAGCCATTCGCACAGGGGCGGTACAATAAGCTCGTGCGTTGAGCGGATATGAAAGGCTGAATAATGGGGAGCGTTTCCTACTGGCAGGCCGAGGCCGGCGTGGCGGATGCGCATCTGTTGCGCGAGCGGATCACCGCCGATGTCGCCATCGTCGGCGCGGGGATCACGGGCGTCGCGCTCGCGCTCTGGCTGGCGCGCGCGGGACTGCGCCCGGTCGTGCTGGAAGCGCGCGAGATCGCTGCTGGGGCCAGCGGGCGCAATGGTGGCTTCCTCCTCGGCGGAACAGCCGAAGCCTACGCCGCCGCCCGCGAGCGCTACGGAGCCGAGCGCGCCCGACGCATCTGGGCCTACAGCGCAGGCAACAACGCGCTGGCGGTGGAGCTAGCCAGTGAATTGCATGAACGAGGCGTCGAGACGGGCTTCGCGCGCAACGGCAGCCTGCGCATCGCGCTCGCCGAGGCCGAGTTGGAGGAGATACGTCAGAGCGTCGCGCTGCTGGCGGAGGACGGCTGGAAGGCGGAGATGCTCGACCGCGCTGATCTGCCGGAGCGGCTGCGCGCGACGTATCTGGGCGCGTCGTATCACCCGCTGGACGCCGAGATCCAGCCAGCGCGCTTCGTACGCGGAATCGCGGCGCTCGCCGTCGAGGCTGGCGCGGTGTTCTACGATCACAGCCCCGTCTTGGCTATCGCCGAGGACGCCAATGGTGTACAGGTCACAACACCGGAGGGCATGGTCACCGCCGCAACGCTCGCGCTGGTGACGAACGCCTGGCTTGGCGAGAGCGGCGCGCTACTTGACGCGGAGTGGCTGGCGCGCGTGATCACGCCGACGCGCGGGCAGATGCTCACCACCGCGCCTGTCGCCGATCTGGGGCTCTCCTGCCCGTGCTACGCCGACGAGGGCTATCAATACTGGCGACAGTTGCCCGATGGGCGGCTGGCGGTCGGCGGCTGGCGCAATCACGCGATTGCGAATGAGTATGGGCTGGATGAGAC
>DATAOM010000174.1:0-22283 GCA_036265775.1 Ktedonobacterales bacterium
GGTAATGAACTGTCCCCAGAGGATCGTGCCTACCGCCAGCAGCAGCGCGATCAGGAAGGTCCAGCCATAGGCGGTGCCAAAGAGGTAATCGAGGCTCTTGACCGGGCCGAACACTGTGCCACGCAGGAGACCCAGAATCACGACGGCGAGCGCGGTCGGCGCGATGATACGCACCATGTTTGGGATCAGCCTGGCGTTGAACTCCCGCTGCTGAGAGATAGGGAAGGTGGTCAACGTGGGAATGAGGATGAGATCGAGAAAGAGGGTCGTGCCAAACCACATCACCGCAGTGATGACATGCAACCACTGGACAACAATCACGAGGACGTTCATTTCGTGTGTACGCCGCCTTTCCAGATGAGGACATACGCCTTTCAATCCGCCGCCCGCTATTCTGGCAGGCGTCAGATTCCAGAACAGTATGCCTGACGGCGCAAGCGACGAGAAGCCCAGATGGCGCCCAATCCGCGCTCATTCGCTATCCAGCGTATTCCTACAAATGCGGTTGGTAGTGACAATTCATATTCGACCGCGTCAAACGCGCCTTCAATAGGTATCAGTCGTTAGGAGTCAGTCGTTATCTTGCGTCTCGTCGTCTTCCTTGGATCTATCCGTCTTGGGCGCAGAGCCTGCGCTGCTAGGGGCCTGATCAGCGCCAGTAGAGCGATGTGTCACTATCGCGCGCTGACTGGCAGGCACGAGCGCGACATTGGGCGTCATCTTTACCCAGCCCAGTCCAGCGCCTTTGAACTCGAGCAGTCGTGTCTCGGCGAACTCCTCGGCGCGCCGCTCGGCCCAGAGCGCATGGCGCACATGCGCCTCGACGATCTCATGCAGCAGACGTCTCAAGCCACTCTCGCTGTCCAGCGTCTCGAGAATCTCGGTCGCGCGGCGTCCGATCTCACGCTGGTGAATGGCGAAGGCGCGCAGCCGGTCGTCATAGTGTTCGCATTCGAGGATATCGAAGACGACGCGGCTGATGTAGTGCGAGACCTCATCTTCATCGCGCTGAAGCCGTTCGCGCAGAGCGCAGCAAGCCTCGATATCCTCGGCGCCCATCGCCGTGAAGGCTGCGCGCTCCTGGTATTCCGACGCGGCGGAGGCCAGCGCCACCTCGACCTCGACACTGGCGCGCTCAGCTTCCAGCAGCGCCGTCAGCGTCGCATCTAACTCCTGCAGTTCCTGCTCGCTCGCCATACGATCTCCGTTGCGTCACCTGTTTTCCTCTAGGGTAGCGCGCCGTCGCGCGGATTGCAACAGGAGTGTACACGGAGCGGCCGGCCAGCAGTAGCGCGGCGTCTCTTCATCCCACATCTATGGCCCGACGACCGGCGAACCCTCGGTCAGGTTATCAGTCGTGAACATCCAGCCGAGCGCGCCGTCGCTGGCCCGTAGCGCATACACCGCTCCGGGTTGTGTCGTCACGAAGACGGCCCCACCTGCGACAGTAGGTGAGTTGTCAACCGCCGCGCCCAGGTCATGCCGCCAGATCCGCATCCCATCCTCCGCCTTGAGCGCATAGACCGCTCCACCCTGCGCGCCGACGTAGAGCGTATCTCCATCCAGCGTAATCGCGGCGCCGGTGGGCAGCGGCGGTTTGGCGGCCGTCCCCATCGTCTGAACCTTCCACAGCAGCTTGCCATCCGCCGTGTTGAGCGCGTAGACGTACTGATCGCGCGAGGCGACGTAGACGACACCATTCCCTACTGTGGGACGTGACCAGACGACATCGCCAGTCGTGAAATGCCAGCGCACAGCGCCCGTCTTCGCGTCAATCGCGTACAGGTTGTGGTCAGTGGCGCCATCATAGACGGTATCCGCCGTGGCGAAGGGTCGTCCGTCGAAGCCGCCAGGGGCTTTGGCCCTCCAGCGCACCGCGCCAGTCGCCGCGTCGAGCGCATAGACGGCGTCACTGACGCCTGAGGAACTGACGTACACCAGGCCATTGGCGACGACTGGTGGCGCGTAGATGTGGTCTCCAACGGTCTCCGGCTTGAACTGCCAGAGCAGCTTGCCGTCGGCGGCATTGAGCGCGTAGACCGAACCAGCGTCGCAGGCGGCGTAGACCGTCGAGCCCGCTACCGCCACATAGCCATCAAAGCCGACATTACTGCTGCCATCGGGCCGCTTGAACGCCCAGCGTTTCGCCCCACTCGCCGGGTCCAGCGCGATCACCTCGTCGCTCTGTGGCGCCACATAGATCGCGCCATTCGCCAGGACCGGCGTCCCGTACATGCCGCCAGTCGCAAACTTCCAGCCAACCTTGCCTGTCTGCGCGTTAAGCGCATAGACGGTTCCCGTCGTAGAGACGTTGGCGCCGGTGCTGGCGACATACACGTTCTTCTGCGCGAGCGCTGCGTCGAGCGCGACAGTTGGGATAGCGGTCGCGGTGGGCGTACCCGAGGCTTGCGTCGAGCCGCCGCCACACGCGGCAAGGGTCAACGCCATGATAACAACCAGCGATGAGAGCAAAGCGCGCGTGTGGATGTCGGGGATGGTCATGGCGAAAACGCGGGGCATGCGGCTCCTCCTTTGCGTCGCCAGGAATACAGCATCGTTCGAACCAACGGGCAACGTCGGAACCATTCTCTCCGGGCAGGAATAAGACGCTCGCCAGCAGGATATTTTTCTTCTCGTGGCGCTCAAGGCGGACCAGTCCACTCTGAGAGCGTAGAATTAGCTAGCGGAACATGGCGCGCAATTGCTATCTTTTATGAAGCGAAGCAATGCGTTCGAGAAGACGATCAGCCCTGCCTATAACAGGCTCCCAGGAAAAGGATGGCTTCATGGACACGTTCGAGGCGATTCGTACGCTGCGCGCTGTACGCGCTTTCCGCGACGAGCCGGTCCCCGACGAGATCGTGCGGCGCATCGTCGAGGCCGGGCGTCTCACCGCCAGCGCCGCGAACCACCAGCCGTGGCATTTCATCGTCGTGCGCGATAAAGGCATGCTGCGCCAGCTTGGCGCGCTCATGTCCACCGGCCCCTACATAGCGCAGGCCCCGCTCGCCGTGGTCGTCGCGACTCCCAAGGGGGAGTTCCCGATCTCCGATGGCAGCCGCGCGATCCAGTCCATGTTGCTGGCGGCGTGGTCCGAAGGGGTCGGCTCGAACTGGGTCGGCTTCAACGTCGAGGCGGTGAAAGCGCCGCTGGGCATTCCCGACGACTTCACCGTGCTGGCGATTCTTCCCTTTGGCTATCCTGCCGAGCCAATCACCGGAAAGCGCAAAAATCGCAAGCCCCTCGGCGAGGTCGCCAGCAGCGAGCGCTTCGGCCAGCCCTTCGAGTGATTCCACACACTTCCACCGCTGGACGGCGGATGCGATAATAACCTGGAGAGCCATCGCCGCGTTTGCGAGCGGCAAGCATCCACGAGCATCCACCAGGGGAGACGTCACATGCCCATCTACGAATACTACTGCAAAGACTGCCGCAATAAATTCGAGTTGCTTACCACCTACACCGAGTCCGAGGTAGACATCGAATGCTCGAAGTGCCATGGCTCCAATGTGCGCAAGCTCTTCTCTGTCTTCGCGCGCACACGCGGCGGCGGAGCTGACTTTGGCGATGGCGGCGACTATGGCGACGGCGATGATTTCGGCGACGACGACGGCGAGTACATGAGTGGCGGAAGCTGCGCATGCGGTGGCGGCGCCTGCGGCTGCAACGACTAACCGCTCATCGCTGATTTGCTGTGCGCCGCTCTATTTAGAAGAACGTGCCGTCTGAGGGCAGATAGCGGCTGGCGTCCACACACGGCGGCGCGCTGCACAGGAACGTCTCGGCGTACTTGATTACTCCGCCAGCGATGAGGAGCGGGCGCAGCGCGGGATGAGGACCCGGGACGAGCAGTCGCGCCACAGGAGATCGTTCCAGCGCCCAGCCAACAGCAGCCAGGACGCATGCCGCCGCATCTCTGGAATCGCGCACGCCGATTGGCCCGACGACAGCCAGATCGGCAGATTGCAGCGGCGTCTCTGGAGCCAGGCGCACGTAGCCATAGCCGATACGCTCTCCCGTCCGTTGGAACCAGAATGGCGTCCCAGCGCACTCATCTACCCAGTACGCATGCTCCTCGGGACGCGGACGCCCGCTGATCTCGGCGTCAAACGCAAGCAGATCCGCCTCCATCCGCGCTGCCTCGATCATGTGGACGCCGCCAAGGTCCACATTCGCCGTGCGCCATCGTTCGCGTTCGACATGTATCTGATAATCTGGCCACTCCGGCGTCATGCCAGCGCGAATGTAGAGCGCCTGCGCGCGTGGATCGCTCGAGCCAATCGTGGCGAGCGTACGACCATCGCGGGGCAGAATGGCATCGAGCAGCGCGCCGCCCACACCATGTGACTGCGTCTCCGGCGCAACAAAAAGATCGGTTAAGTAGACCAGATCTCCACGCGCGATGATCCCTGCAAATCCGATGATCATGCCGTCACGTTCGGCCACCAGCAGCGTTCCCGTGCGCAGGACATGATTCAGCCACGGGTGTGGCTCGCCGAGCGGCGGAGGGTCTAGCTCACCAATGGTCTCCGTCGCATACCAGACACGGTGGATCGCTGGCAGATCGTCGTGCGTGGCCGTCCGAATCGAGACATCCAACATAGAAGCATCCCTTGCGCTCTAGCGCGGCAATGAAACGATGCTGGCGAGTGAGATCAGGCCGAAAAGGAAGATCACCACCCCCGAGATGCGATTCACCCAAACCAGCGCCGCCGGACGGAAGCGCGCCCGCAGCAGCGTCACCCCGCCGCTCAACAGCAGCCACCACAGCGCTGACCCCACGAATACGCCGGCAACCAGCACAGCCGCCGCGAGCGTGGAGCCGCTGCTCGCCACACCAAATCCGGCGAAGATCGCCGCGAAGGAGAGGATCGTCGTAGGATTCGTCAACGTGAGCAGGAACGTCGAAGTATACGCGCCCGCCAGGCTATTCGCCGTGGCGTTCGCCGCGACGGTCGCGGGCTTTGCGAAGAACGTGCGCGCGCCTAGATACAGTAAAAAGAGGCCGCCAATCAGCCGCAGCCAGAATTGCTCCGCGATCAGCAAGTTGGAGAGCGCGGTCAGCCCGAAGGCGGCGATCGCGCCATAGGTGGCGTCGGCGGTGGCGGCTCCTAATCCAGTCAGGAAGCCGATGCGCCAGCCCTGCGTGAGTGTGCGGCGAATGCAGAGCACGCCGATCGGGCCGACAGGCGCGGCGATGGAGAAGCCGAGCAGCAGTCCACGCGCGAAGGTTGATGGGTCCATAGCAGTTCCTCCAGTGACCTGCCGCTGGAGAAAGCGCAATCGCCCGCCGGAACGCTGCTTTCTCCGGCGGGCGACGAATAATTGGGAGCGGCGTCAGGCTCCAGCCCACCGAGATGGCGGCTGGCGCTGCTGAGCGAATGTGTTGAGATCGTATCGTGTAGACATTCACGCACTCCTCTGCGCGTCAGCATAGCAGGCGTCCATATGACCTGTCAAACAGGTGATGCCGCGCCGCGCCTACAGATCCTTGTTATAGCGCGTCAGCGGCAATGGCGTATATCTAGCGAGCGCCACTCGTCAACTGCCGTCTGGAAAGCCACCCCGATGCAACACCATTGGCTGATGCGGAAGCGTCTCGGGCTTCGGAACAGCCGCCCGCCAGCCATCTGGATACGGCGTCATCCCGCTCATCAGAAGTCGCGCGCCTGCTTCTGGGACGCCGATTAGCCGCTCAAGCGAAGCGCGAAGCTGGAGAAGCGCCTGCTCGCCGTAACGCGTCTTCCACCTACGCTCGATCTCAGGCGCCAGTCGATGATAGCTATCCAGCGCGGCAAGACCCTTCGGCGTGAGCCGCAGTGTCTTGCTCCGGCCAGCGCCAGCATCAGCCTCGACAACGGCGTCGCCACGCTTCTCGAGGAACTTCACCGCCATGGCGACCGCTTCCTTGGATACTCCAGATCGGCGCGGCAGGTCGCGGAGCGACATCCCTTCGCGCCCGGTAGGCCCTAGAACATCGGCGCAGATGGCGAGTGAGAGGCCAGCCTCGCGCTCAAAATCGCGCGTGAACGCCAGAAGCGCCTTGGCAAGCAACGCCGCCAGTGGTAGTGAAGCGTCCTTGGACTCATCACGTCTGGCGGGCGCCATACCCTTCGCGCGCACGATATTATCGCTGAGCAACCCATATCCGAGGATCGGGAGACAATCAGGAAGCGCCTCGTCGAGTTGGTTCACCATCGCCTGGAGCGCGTCGTTCAGTTGGCTGACCTCTGGCGCGCCAAAGCGTGTGCGCCAGCGCTCCTCGATCTCGCCGAAGAGTGGTCGCCAGATCTCCTGCGCTCGCTGTCCCGCAGGGGTCGCGCGCACGATCCAGTCAGCGGCAGGCGGTTTAGGCCGGCTGTCAGCGGGGTCTGGCGCGACGACGACATATCCCCACCGTTGCATGCCCGCCAGGTTTGTCTTCGTGCGCGCCAGCCGCTCCATCTCGCCTACCCCAACGCCAGCGTCGCCAACATACTGCATGCAGTTCGACCACATGACGAGCGACACCAGCCAGGGCTTGGCTTCAGCGCCGGATGTCGAGCCAAAACTTGTAGTCCGATGCGGCGCCCGATGCTCGAACTCATTGTCAAATTCGACGGTGAACGCGACGAGCGCCCAGGAGAGCAGCGTCGATAGTGGCAGGCGCTCGCTGGAGCGCGGGGTCTCCACATCCTCCAAGGCAGTCCTCCCCTTTCAGGTATGCGCCCAGTACTACCATATTGCTGCAATTGGCCCCTGCCGCAGCGGCGCGAGAAGCGACGATCAATTCGCGCCGCCGTCCAGTTCCAGCGCAAAGAATTCTTCGTCAATGTAGCGGTCGGGCAGTTTCAGGGCATGCCGTTCCAGCCCCCACGACGTGAAGCCGAGTGAGATGTACAGCGCGCGCGCCGCCGTATTGTGCGTCGCCACAGCCAAGATCAGCCGCTCGACGCCTGGTGTCTCCCTCGCGCGAGCAATCGCCGCATCCATTAGCGCGCGTCCCACGCCACTTCCCCGCGCCTCCGGCGCGGTGTAGACACCCCAGATCATCGCCTTGTGACGGTCCTTCGCGCCCTCTTCACGATGCAGCCCTGTCGAGCCGATCAACGCGCCGTTCATAAACGCGCCGAAGAGCGCGTTGTCCG
Source organism: Ktedonobacterales bacterium (assembly GCA_036265775.1). Lineage (GTDB taxonomy): Bacteria > Chloroflexota > Ktedonobacteria > Ktedonobacterales > JADMIN01 > DASWAC01. The sequence continues at coordinate 7,128 of DATAOM010000174.1, forward strand.
GCGGGGAGTTGCGCTCGCGCATGCGCCGCGCCACCTCCTCCAGCGACTGCCGCTCGAACTCCTCGTGGGAACTACCAAACACGTCGGGATGGTCGCGCAACATGCGCAGCCGCAACTCACGCCATGCCGGCGCGTCGGCTTCGGTCAGGGGGCGAATCTCCAGGCCAGCGTCCAAACGATGCTCCATTTCCTTTGTCAATTGTCATGATAAGGCTCAGAAGAGCGATGGCTGCTCGAAGGTCTCGCCGTCGTCAGAGTTCCCCTGACCGAGCTTGCCCTCGGCGGCCAGGCGACGCGCCTCGGCGAGCGCGGCTGGCAGCGCATTGGCGAAATCGTCAACCACCGTCTGGCGCAACTCCTCACGGTGCAGTGCGGCGGCGGGATTATACATCGCCACGACGATGCGCCCGTCCACCAACTTCGCCTGCCCGTGGATCTCGGTGATGCGCGCGCGAGGGAAGAAGCGCTTCGCCGCGCCACGCCCCAGCGCCACAACGAGGATTGGATTGATCGCCGCGATCTGGCGCGTCAAATAGGGCGCGCAGGCCGTGACCTCCTGCGCCGTCAATTCACGACTATCCGGCGAGCGATGCTTGACGATGTTGGTCAGGAAGACCTCAGCGCGGCTCAGTCCGGCGCGCGCGAGCAACTCATCCAGAAAGGCGCCGGACGGACCAGAGAACGGCGTCCCGCGCCGATCGTCCACGTAGCTGGGCGCCTCGCCGATCAGCATGATCTCGGCGCGCGCCGAACCCTCGCCCGGCACGGCGGAATGCGCGCCCTCGTGCAATGGGCAAAGCGTGCAGACGCGCGTCTCCGCCGCGACCTCTTCGAGCAGTTCTTCCCGCGTCATGGCTGAGATCCTTTCAGCGCAGAGCAGTAGACATTATCCGCCGATGGTCAATTCGCCGAAGCGAATCGCCGCCGGACCGTCGTAGGTCCCATCCGAGAACAACTCCGAGGAGAAGTGGGCGTCGCTGAACGCGGCGAAGAGATTGCCAGAGATCGAGCCACCCTTGATTGGCGCGCTACCGCGCTCGTCGTGGCGGTAGCCCAGCTTGATCTCCGCCACAAAATTGCCCGACGCGGGATCAGGATTCATGAAAGAGAAGGCGACGATCTCGTAGATCGGGCGCGACCCCATCAGGCGCAATTGTGGCAGCGTGCGGCTCCCCAGGTCGAGGCGGATGTTGCCAAACGCGCCGGTCGCCGGGACGCCCAGATACGTCGCGTAGCGCGCGTCGGCCCAGGGCTGCTGGTAGACGCCATCCGCGATCAGTTGCGTCGTATTGGCCGGGAAGCCCTCATCGTCGAGCGGCGCGGCGCGATTGCCGAACGGGCGCGCGCTGTCGCTCCAGAGCGAGAGCTTGTCGCCGCGCGCAGGCTCCGGTGTGACGGACTGGCCCGCTGTGAAGCGGCTCACCCCCTGGAATGCCGCCTGCGCCGAGGTATGGAACGGATACGGGCCACGCTCGAAGACGAGCGGCGCATTGAAGAGGTCGGCGACCGCCCGGCCGCTCAGGATCACCGGCCCGCGATAGGCTTCTGGCGGCGTCGCGTCCAGTGTGTGGCGCGCTAGCCGCACATACGCCTCGACCGTCTCCTCCAGCGCCAGGTCCTCCACGCGCCGCCGCGAAAGCTCGCCGTGGAACTCGGCCTCGCGCGCGCCGTCGCTAGCGATCAGCACAAAATCCACGAAGAGCGCTGTGGCGGGATAGGCGGCGCGAACGCCCGCGCTCGTGCGTATGGCGTGCTGGACGCGTGTGGCGAAGAATTCTGCGCTGCTGATGCGCACGTCGGGATGCCGCGCAACCTCGGTCTCCATACGGCTGCGCAGGTCGTCGAGGACAGCGCCCAGGTCGCCAGCCAGCGCGGGATCGCTCACCTCGACAGTAGGATAGCCAGCGGCTGGCGGGGCAGGCAGATTATAAGGACGGTTGTCGGTGAGGGCGGCCATGGCGACGGCCTCGCGCAACCGGGCAGCGAGTCCCGTTGAATCGGCGATCTCTTCAGGCAACAGAGTGATCGCCGCGCTGCCGGTCACAGGCGCCGCGCCTTCTGGCTCAGGGCTGTGCGGCGTATGGCTATTGTGAACGACGACCCGCGTGCGCTCCATCGTGACATTTCGTCGCGCCTCGACCTTCTCGCCGATCAGGTAGAGTTGCGCCTCCTCCTCGCGCCGCGCATGCGCCTGCCAGGCGTCCGCGCCAGAGGTAGCGGCGAGCGCCCCGGCCAACTGGCCAAGCGCCAGTTCGCCAGTGGCGTCAATCTGTGTCGTCTCATCACCTAACGCCATGCGCTCCGCCTTGCCCTTCCAGTTCAGGTATGTCCGATCACGCGCCCCTACGCCCGATTATATACCCTCACGTGGCGTCTTGAGCAGATAACTCTACTCCGTGCGAAGTCGTGCGCGAAGTCGAGGCGTCGCCTTTCGCTCGCGCCAAGACCTATGCTATGCTGTTAGAAAGCGTCAAGTCAGGCCAGACGTGCGCTTGAAGCAAGCGAGGCGCACATGCCAGCGGTGATCCTGTACGCTAAAGCGGGGTGCCATCTCTGCGACGAGGCGCGCGAGTATCTGGAAGATCTGGCGGCGTCTTACGCCTTCACGCTGGACGAGATCGACATTCGCCGCGACGATGCGCTCTTCGAGCGCTACCGCTACCGCATTCCGGTCGTGACGGTGGATGGCGTCGAGCGGCTGGAGGGGCGTATCACGGCCGAGGATATGGCGGCGCTGGGACGGGAGTTTCCGCGCCGCTAGTGAATAGTGAAGCAGAACTGTGAGGGCGACGGCGTGACCAGAGCAGAAGCGGTCGAGCGGTTGCGTGTCTGGGCGCAGCGCGCGCAGCACGAGGCGGCGCAGGCGGATACGCGCGCGAGCATGCTCCAGTGGCAGGCGCAGTCCCAGGCGCTGACCGCCGTGGCGAACTTCGTCGCCAGCCAGGACCCCCAGACGCCTGATGATGTCGTCTATCGGCTGGTGGTGGCGGATCGCACGCGCAGCCTGACGGAGTGGGCCGCGCGCGAGGGTGGCGAGGCAGCCGACTTCTATGCTGGCGCCGTGGCGGGCTACGACCTGGCGATCACGACGATCAGAGGAATGGATGGACGCGTCTGGCCGCGCGTCGACGCGCACTCCGGCTAACCCTTCACAATGAAGATCATCCTCGCGCCGCAAGCGCTCAAGGGCAGTCTCGACGCCGCAGCGGTGGGCCAGGCGATGGCGGAAGGCGCGCGTATAGCTCTGCCCGACGCCGAGATCGCGATCATCCCGGTGGCGGACGGCGGTGAAGGAACCGTGAGCGCCCTTGTCGCTGCGACGAATGGGCAGTTGCTGCTTACCCGCGTCACAGGTCCATTAGGTGAGCCGGTCGAGGCGGAATGGGGCCTTCTCGGAGCTGATAGCGCTGAGTCAGATGAGAAGACCGCCGTGATCGAGATGGCCGCCGCCGCAGGCCTGCCGCTTGTCCCGCGGCCGCAGCGCGATCCACGCGTCACGACGACATATGGCGTCGGCGAGTTGCTGCGCGCGGCGCTAGAGATGGGCTGTAAGCGCATCCTCATCGGCATCGGCGGTAGCGCGACGAATGATGGCGGCGTGGGAATGGCGCAGGCGCTTGGCGCTCGGCTACTGGACGCCAATGGGGGTGATCTGCCTCCCGGTGGCGCAGCGCTGGCACAGTTGGCGCACATAGATATTTCGGGCATGGACCCGCGACTGGCGCAGAGCGCGGTGCGCGTTGCCAGCGACGTGACGAATCCGCTCACCGGGCCGAAGGGGGCCTCGGCGGTGTATGGGCCGCAGAAAGGCGCGACGCCGGAGATGGTCGCCGAACTGGACGCCGCGCTCGCCCATTATGCCGATATCCTCAAGCGTGACCTGAGCGTGGATGTGGCCGATATTCCTGGCGCGGGGGCGGCGGGTGGCCTGGGCGCGGGGCTGCTGGCGTTCGCGCAGGCCGAACTGGTTCCGGGCGCGCGACTGGTCTTCGAGGCGTTGCGCTTCGACGAGCGGATATCTGGCGCGGACCTGATCTTCACCGCCGAAGGTCAGCTGGACACGCAGACGGCGTATGGCAAGGCGGTCGGCGCGGTGGCGGCGGCGGGTCAGCGGCAGGGCATCCCGGTGGTGGCGCTGGCTGGCGCGGTGGCGATGGACGACGCGGCGCTGCGCGCGTTGGGGCTATCTGCGGCGCTGCCCCTGCCCGACGGCCCCCTGACGCTGGAGGAGAGCATGGCCCGCGCGGCGGACCTCACTCGCAACGCGACCCTTCGAGCGCTAAGGCTCATTCTGCTGCTGAAGTAACGCGCCCGACATGGGAACCCGAAATCACGATAGACTTTATTCTGGCTAATGACTTTGAGCTATTCATCGATAGATATGGAGACACGATGGCAAACAACAGCCGTGTCATCTTACTGCAAGATGAGCAGGTCGCGCTGATCTGGTGCGAGGAGGGCGGCGAGACGTTCTACTGCTTTCCTGGTGGGCGGCTCGAGCCGGGCGAGAGCTGGGAGGAGGCCGCGATCCGCGAGGCGCGCGAGGAGCTAGGCGTCGAGGCGCGGCTGGAGCGGCTGGTGGCGACGTTTCACCTGACGTGGTCAGGAAACCTCGCGGATGGCGAAGGGCGCTTCTACCTGGCGACGGCAGTGGGCGGCGTCTTCGGCTCTGGGGATGGGCCAGAATATGTTCCCGGCCTCTATCCCGGTGTGTATGTTCCGCGCTGGGTCGCGCTCTCTGAGTTGCCGTCGCTCGGTGTGCGCCCCAAACAGATCGCTTTGGCGCTGGCAGTTGGCGAGTTCACACAAGACGCTGAGATCGCGCATTTTCATGAGACCCGCTCCTAACGCGGCAGGTGGCTGGCGGACCCCGATTTCGGTATACAATAAGCGCACTATCGGTATACGTCCGACGCAAGGATGCTTGTGATACGCAATTGGGGGCGATTCCTATGGTGACGGTGCGCGACTACCAGCCCAGCGATCTCGACGAGTGCGTCGCCCTCTATACTCGCGTCTTCGGCGAGCCGCCGTGGGAAGAGGTATGGGACCCCAGCGACGCGCGCGGCCATCTGGAGCAGATTCTCCTGACGCCTGGCGCGCTGGGACTTGTCGCGCTGGAAGACGACCAGATCATGGGCATGCTGCTGGGCGTCGAGAAGCGTACCTCCACCGGGGGCGCCTTCATCGTGGACGATGTCTTTGTCGAGGGAGCCAAGCAGCGCCATCGCGTCGGCTCAGAACTGATGAATGCGTTGAAGGAACGGCTACGCGCGCGTGGCGTCACGACGCTCGGCCTCTTCACCAGTTGGACCGCGCCCGCCTCGGAGTTCTATCGCAAGCAGGGCTTCGTCGAGATACCACAATTGCGCTTCCTGCGCTGCGATCTGGATGAAGAAGAGGCGCAGGACGAGGAAGAAGCGCAGTAGGAAGGCGGCGCGCTCGTGGGCAAGGAGCTGACCGACGCGACCGGCAAGCGCGTTACGCTCAAAGATATCGACCCTGGCGATACTCACGGCATGAGCGAGGAAGAGGTCGAGAAGCGGCTCCCCACGATGCAGGAGCGTTTGGGCGAGCTGCATAACCTGCTCTATGGCGCGGCGCATCAGGGCTTACTGATCGTCCTGCAGGGCCTGGATACGGCGGGCAAGGATGGCTCGGTCAAACATCTGGTACAAGGGTTGAACCCGATTGGTTGTGACATTGCCAGCTTCAAGCAGCCGACGGCGGAGGAATTGGCGCATGACTTCCTCTGGCGAATCCATAAGCGCACCCCGGCGCTTGGCTGGGTGACCATCTTCAACCGCTCACACTATGAGGATGTGCTGGTCGTGCGCGTCCACGAGCTAGTCCCCAGGGCGGTCTGGGAACAGCGCTACGCGCAGATCAACGACTTCGAGCGGCGGCTGAGTGAGACGGGAACGATCATCGTCAAGTTTTACCTGCACATCTCGAAGAAAGAGCAACGCGCGCGGCTGCTGGAACGCGAGCGCGAGCCAGCCAAAGCGTGGAAGCTCTCGGTTGGCGACTGGAAGGAGCGCGAGCGCTGGAAGGCGTACCGCGAGGCGTACGAGGACGCGATCAGCCGCTGTGGGACGAAAGACGCGCCGTGGACCATCGTCCCCGCCGACAAGAAGTGGTATCGCAACTACATGCTGACACAGACGCTGGTCGAGCGGCTGGAGCCATATGCGAAGGCATGGTCCGCCGAGTTGGCCAAGCGCGGCGAGAAGGCGCTGGAGGAGATTCGCGCCTATCACGCGAGCGAGAAGCAAGAGGAGCCGGAGTGAGCGCGGCAGGCGTGACAGTTGGGCGCCTCACGCGTTGAGTGAAGTGAGAGGCGTACGGCGTTCGGCATGTCATGCGCTGATTCCAGAGGACGTTGGAATGACGCTGCCGCAGACGCCCAGGGAGATGACCAATCGCCTGCATGGCATGTTCCTCCCAGCCTATCTCACACTGATGAGCGTCATCGGCGGAGTCGCGCTCGCCGCGCTCAACGGGGAGGCGCAGGCGCACAGGCAGCAGAACGCGATCACTCCCACGCAGTGGGTTCTGGTCCTGGCGACGTTCCTGCTCTACCTGGCAATCTGGAATGAGTACGTGATGGGGGTTGTGATCTACGTCTGGTTCCCCTCGCTACTCGACGCGGCGTTCCCTTTCGCTTGGCTGATCGTGGAGTTGGTTCTCTGCTATGCCATTTTCGGCGGTGTGCGCGGCTATCTGCTAGCGTTCGCCATCGCGGTCGCGATGGGGCCGCTCAATTATCTGCACATATCCTTGCGTGTCAGGCGGTCGCACGAGGACCAACTTGTGATCCATCGCCTGCTGCATAAATACCGGCAGTTCCGCTTCTTCGTAGGACCAATTATCTTCCTCACCATCCTCCTGCTCGCGTGGGGGTTCTATGATGCGCTAGGTCTGGGCAAATACGAGATGGTCGTCGCGGTTGTCATCCTGGTCATGGTCGTCGTGGTGCTCGCGAGTAGCGTTCCCTACTGGAACATCGTCTTGAACTATGCGCGATCTAGTACGAGCCACCAGCAGAACTGAGCGGCGGATGGGCGCCCTAGATGACCCGGGAGCGCCGACAAACCGAAAACGCCAAGTGAAAGGGAGCGCGGTTCATGCCTCTCGACCTTCTCATCCGCAACGCGCGACTTCCCCAGCGGCAAGACCTCGTGGACATCGGCGTGGAAGATGGCGTCTTCGCGCGCATCGGGCCACGGCTGCGTGGGAACGCCACACACGAGATCGATGTGGAGGGTCGGCTCGTCTCACCACCGTTAATTGATTCGCATGTCCATCTCGACGCCGTGCTGACGGTCGGACAGCCGCGCCACAACCAGACCGGCACGCTGATCGAGGGCATCCACATCTGGAGCGAGCGCAAGCAGACGCTCACGCATGAGGACGTGAAGCGCCGCGCGACCGAAGCGATCAAGTGGGAGGTGGCGCAGGGGACGCTCTTCATCCGCTCGCACGTGGATATCTGCGATCCGAAGCTGGTCGCGTTGCGCGCGCTGCTGGAGGTGCAGCAGGAGGTGCGCGACATCTGCGAGCTGCAACTGGTCGCCTTCCCGCAGGATGGCATTGGCTCTTTCCCCGACGGCGCGAAGCTGCTTGAGGAGGCGGTGCGCCTCGGCGCGAACGTGGTCGGCGGCATCCCGCACTACGAGTGGACACGCGAGATGGGCGTCGAGGATGTGCATATCGCGTTCGAGGTCGCGCGGCGGCACAACCGCGACATTGACTGCCATTGCGACGAGACCGACGATCCCAGCTCGCGCTTCACCGAGGTCATGGTCGCGGACACCCTGCAATACGGTTGGGAAGGGCGTGTCACAGTCAGCCACTGTACGGCGATGCACTCGTGGGATAACGCCTTCGCCTTCAAACTGATTCACCTGCTGGCGCGGGGGCGCATGAACGTCATCTGCAACCCCTTCGACAACGTGACGCTGCAGGGGCGCTTCGACACGTATCCCAAGCGGCGCGGCATGGCGCGGCTCAAGGAGCTGGTCGAGGCGGGGGTGAATGTCTCGCTGGGCCACGACTCGATCATGGACCCGTGGTATCCCCTGGGCCGGGGCGATATGCTGAGTGCGGCGAGCCTGGCGCTGCATCTGGCGCAGATGAGCGGGCATGACGAGATCGCCGCGATGTATGAACTGGTGACGACGAAGGCGGCGCAGACGCTGAACGTGGCTGACCGCTACGGCATCGAGGTCGGCAAACCGGCGAACCTGATCGTGCTGGACGCCGCGACGCCGCACGACGCGCTGCGCCTGGTACCCGCGCGGCTGTATGTCATCAAGGATGGGCGCATTGTGGCGCAGACGACGCCGAGCCAGAGCCATGTGCTACGCGAGGGGCGTACTGAGGAGATCACATTCGCGCCGGTAACGGAAGAGGCTTGACAGGAGCGGGTTTCCAGCAAAAAAGGGACCCAGAACGCATTGGCGCGCTGGGTCCCAGTGTTTATGCGGTCGTCAAGAGACTAACGCTTGAAGCGCGCCAGCTCTATACGCCGCAGGATGAAGTAGACGACGCCGGTCACGACGAGCGCCAGCGGGAAGCCAATGTCGGCGCCGAAATCCTTGCCGCCCAGCGCTATCGAGAGTGGCCCCTGGAAGCCAATCGTCGAGGCCTGGTTGATGCCCAGCAGCGCGGCGCCCAGCCCGATCACCATCGAGACGACGGCCGCGATGCCGGCAGGCAATTCCTGCGCCTTATCATAGACATCCACAGGATATGAGCCTTTGCGCATCCAGTGCTCGATCAGCACAATCGCGTTCCAGGCGCCGAGCCAGTACGCGATCAGCAGGAGGAAGCCTTCCAGATTCGCGTTGAATCTGTACTGGATGAGCAGCGCAACGATGATGTAGAGTACTGCGCCGACGATGGTGAGAATCCAGCGCCGGACTCTGAGGCCGATGACCTGGGTTGAGAGCGCGAAGCTGTAGTCGTTGGGAACGTTGTTGGCGATGGTGCTGAAGGCGAGCAGCAGCAGCACCAGGCTCGCAATGAAGCCTGTCCCGATGTTCTGTGAGATGAGATCTCCGGCGAGCGGCAGCTTCGCGTCTGGGGCCAGCGTCGTTGTCAGCAGCACGCCGAGCGTTTCCAGCAGGACACACGGGACGACAACGCCCGCAAAGGCATACCAGAAGACACGCGAGGCAGGCGTATCCGCTGGCTGGCGGCGGGTGTAGTCGGCGGCGTAGGACGACCAGCCGACGGCGTAGCCGAAGACAGCGCCACCGAAGGTCGCGATGCTGGCGAAGAGCGCCATTCCCGTTACTGAGGCGGGAATGCTGACGTTGAAGTGCGGGGCTGCGGCGAAGAAGACATAGCCGAACAGGATGAACATCGGTATCCAGGCGAAGCGCTCGTACCGGTGGACGATAAAGTAGCCGAAGACGCTCACCAGCGTGGTGATCGCGGCCAGGATCAGCAGCGCCCCCCAGAGCGGAATCTTCCCCGCGCTCCAGGCGACGAGCAAACTGGAGCCAATGACGACGTTGACGGCGCTCCAGCCAATGCACGCCAGCGCGTTGAAGGCGGCAGGCAGAATGGCGCCATAGTAGCCGAAGGAAAAGCGGGAGAGGGGCATCTGCGCCAGCCCGGTTTTGGGACCGAGCGTACTGAGAAATGCGACGGGAAGAACACCAAGAACATTGAATGCGACGATGACAAGAACCGAACCCCAGAATCCCAAGCCGAAGAAGAAACTTAGCGCGCCGAGGGCGACGGTGGCGACGACTGAATTGGCCGACCACCAAAGCCACATCGTATCCCACAGTTGCGTGTGGGCGCGCTCGCTCTCCGGCACACGCTCGATGCCGGTGGTCTCAAATCCGGTGTCGAGCTTCTCCTGTGTCGCGGTGGACATGCGAATCTCGCTTTCTTCGTGTCGCGAATCGTGATCATGTGCGAACGTCCCAGGGCAGAACGCCAAGGGAGAGAACGTGGGTCACGAAGTATGCGCCTTCCATGGCGCAAGAGGGCTGGCTGCTCTGGCGCGCTCACCCAGGCATGGGTCTCCACCCCATGCGAACTCGTGAGGGCGGAACGGGCAATCCAGGCGCGAAGAACTGGTAAAGGAGGAAAGGAAGAAGGCGGGGAAGCTTGGAGGGTGCAAAAGGGCCAGGGTGATTGTCGGGGGATCGTCATCAGCGTGACGATGGCGGGCGCCCCTTCCCTGTCATACGTGTCCAGCATGGCATCCATGACTGGTAACACAGGTTGCTGGTACAGGTTGCGCTATGACAAAGGAAGTATACAACATCTTGGAGCGGCGTGACCAAACGGGCTCCTGGAGGCGCCTCAAAATGGGACACTCAGATCAGGACCCTGGTCACATCAGAGTAGGACATATATCTCCAGGTACGCTGCCGTCGCTGGGGGCGTACGAACGCGACCGGAAGGGCTGGATCGCCTCGCCGCAGCGAAGGAGATGTGTCCGATGTCTGAAGCATGGTCGATGCGACTAGGCGCGACATGTCGAATGGCCGCAATTGGGATCTCGGTCCTGGCAGGCAATTGCAGTCCGCGCCGTCATGGGCCAGCGCCGACTTTAGGCCCACCAGATCGCGCCTGTACGACGAACATCATCTCATCCTCCAAAATGAGCAGAAAAGAGCGTAACGTTTTCCTGTTCAGGCGCCATACATATGTGAGAAGTGATTTCAGCGCGCACGAGCCGGAATAAGCGCGGGGGAAAGCAGTGGTGATCGAACCGGACAACTACGAGAAGCATCTCGTGGAATCGGCTCCGCTGGCACATGCCATGCGCGCGCAACGCGCCAATTTGTTGCGTTGGTGCATCTACCTAGTGGGAGACCCCGATATAGCGGAAGACCTGGTCCAGGAGACGCTCGCAGCCGCGTGGCGGAGCAAGCGCCAGCCAGCTCATGTGGAAGAATATCCAGCCTGGCTGGCGGGGATCGCGCGCAACGTCTGCTGGTCCTGGAAGCGACGGCAGCGCCGCGAGTCGCTGCGCCTTGTCCCCCTCGTAGATGGGGAGGCGCCGCCCGACGCCAATTCCATTTTGGCGGAGAGCCGGCACAACCTCGAAATTGACCTGGAACGTGAAGAACTCGCACTGCTGCTGGACCGGGCGCTGGCACAGTTGCCTGGGGACACACGCGAGGCGCTCATCAGGAAGTACATTGACGAATCGCCGCTGGCGGAGGTCGCGGCGCGTCTGGGATTGACCGCTGGCGCTACCGCCGCCCGGCTTCATCGTGGGAAGCTCGCGTTGCGGCGGCTCTTCACCACCACCTTGCGCGCGGAAGCGGCGAGTTTTGGGCTGGTCAGCCCTGAGGACAAGGAATGGCGGCAGACGCGCATCTGGTGTCCGGAGTGTGGCGCGCATCGTCTCCTGGGCCAGTTGGCGGACGACGACGGGCTGCTCATGCTGCGTTGTCCCGCCTGCTTTGCGCGCAGCCAGACAAATCTTGCCAGTTGGACTGATCCCGCGCTCTTTCGCGGAATGAAAAGCTATCGTTCGTCGCTCTCTCGACTCAGTCGCTACGCGCACGGGTATTATCGCCGTGGACTGGCTACTGGCAGGGCCCGTTGTGTGAGATGCGGACATGAAGCGCCGGTGCGACGCGCGCGCACAGCAGAACTGCCGCAAAACGCTGGAGAGATCGCCGGTATCATCGTTACCTGCCCGGCTTGCAAGAGGACGGCGCTCGCAGGGCTAAACGGACTGCTCCTCTGCCATCCGCAGGCGCAGCAGTTCTGGCGCAGGCATCCACGCATCTCCACAGCGCCGAGCCAGAAGATCACGGTGAACGGGCGCGTCGCGACGCTCACGCGTTTCGTCGCCAGGACAGAGGTGGCGCGACTGGAGGTCGTTTCGGACTGGGAGACGCTGGAAACGCTCAAGATTCAAGAGGTCTAAGACCGTGCCTGACAGCACCTCTGACGCGGTCGTCCAACCGCCATCCGCTCAACCGTCTGGGCGCATGGGCATTTTGATCAATCGGGACTTTGCGCTGCTGTGGATCGGGCAGATCGTCTCCAGCATCGGCGACTTCGCCTTGAGCGCAACGCTTGTCCTGTGGATCGCAACCCGCCTCGCCGTCAATGAGCCGTGGGCGCCGCTGGCCGTCAGCGGTGAGTTCCTCGCGCTCACGATTCCTGTGGTTCTATTCGGGCCGCTCGCGGGGGTCTTCGTCGACCGCTGGGACAAGCGTCGCACGATGCTGGCGATGGATCTCGCGCGCGCCTTGCTGGTGAGCCTCCTCATTCCGCTGGCGGCGCCGCTGGGAGATGGTCTATCTCCTGCCTGGCTCCTGGCAGGCCTCTACAGCGTGGTCGCCCTCTCGTCCATCTGCTCGCAACTCTTCAACCCCTCCCGCCTCGCCTTGATCGGCGATCTCGTATCGCCCGAACAGCAGCCACGAGCGAGCAGCCTCATGTTCATGACCGTCAGCCTCGGCGTGATGATTGGTCCAGCGCTGGCCGCTCCGCTCTACGTCGCGTACGGGCCGGTGATCGCGCTTGCCTTCGACGCGCTGTCGTTTCTGGTCTCCTTCGCCGCCTTATGGGCGCTGCGTGCGCCGAAAGGGGCGCAGAGCAAGACGACAGCAGGCGGCGTGCTCGGCGAGCTTGCCAGTGGCCTGCGCTACTTCTTTCGCCATCGCGGCTTGCGCACGCTGCTCATCGTAACGGCGCTGACACTGGCCGGGTCGAGCGCCATCAATACACTCGGCATCTTCTTCCTGACGACGAATCTGCAGAGTCCAGCGGCCTATTTTGGTTTGCTGAGCGCGGCGACAGGCATCGGTGTGCTTATCGGCTCAGTGTGCGCGGTGTGGACCGTCCCGCGTCTTGGGCCTGTGCGCTCCTTCTGGATCAGCGTTCTCGTCGTCGGCGGCCTGATCGCGGTCTATGCGCGTCAGACAGACTTCATCTCGGCAGTGGCGCTCCTGCTCCTGCTTGGACTGCCGAGCGCGGCGCTGAATGTGGCGATCGGGCCATTGATCCTGGCCTACACTCCTCGCGCGATGGTGGGACGCGCGGCGGCCATATTCACTCCGGCCACCAGTCTCGCCGCAGCGCTCTCGGCAGCGCTCGCCGGCTATCTGGCGAGCACGCTCCTCGGTGGGTTCCACCTCGGCCTGGCAGGGATCGAGTTTGGACCGTATGACACGGTGTATCTTCTCAGCGGTGTACTGATTATGGCGGGCGCTATCTATGCCATGGGCCGGCTACCAGTACCGCATCCAGATAAGGCTCCCGGGGATGGACTCGAACCATCATGAGCTGATCCAAAATCAGCTATCCTACCATTAGATGACCCGGGAATAGAAGTCATTGCGCTCAGTCTCATCGCGGTATCATATCATCCTCGAAATGAATAGCTGTTGAGATTAGAGTGCGCGCTCTGGAGGCGACTGATGGAGACTCACGGCCTGACGCAGGGCGTCAAACGCATCGATCACGTGGCGATTGTCGTGCGCGAGTTGGAGACGGCGCTACGCTTTTATCGCGATACGCTGGGCGTGGCGCCGTCGCGCGTCATCGATTTCCCACGCGAGGGCGTGAAGATCGCCTTCCTGCCGCTGGGCGGTCCCAACGGCAGCGAGATCGAGTTGCTGGAGCCGACCGATCCCACAGGTGGCGTTGCGCGCTTCCTGGAAAAGCGGGGCGAGGGGCTACACCATCTCTGCCTGGAGGTGGAGGACATTGATGCGGCGCTAGCAGAACTGATGGCGACGGGAGCCACCGTGTTGGATACGGCGCCACGACCTACCGCCGAGGGACGCGGAATTTTCTTGCATCCCAAAGGCACGGGCGGCGTGCTGCTGGAACTGGTTCAGCGCGCAGTGAGTGAGCCGGACGCTGCTGGGGATAGCGAAAATGGCGCGCCATCCGTTTAACTGATGGGCGCCTGACCTACCCCCCTGACCCCCTTCCCTTCTCAGTGGATGGGGGAGAGGTTCGCCTGCTATCGCATAACCATCGCTATTTATCTAACAGACATCATCATACCGAGGAGCGCGCGAGATGAAGACGACACGTGAGAAGCTCGAAGACCTGCGCAAGCGCAAGGAGCAGGCGATGCTCGGCGGCGGGCAGAAGCGCATCGAGGCGCAGCACAAGAAGGGCAAACTCACCGCGCGCGAGCGGCTCGACCTCCTGCTGGACGCTGGCTCATTCCAGGAGCTGGATATGTTCGCCGAGCATCGCACCAGCGACTTCGGGCTGGGCGAGCAGAAGGTTCCCGGCGACGGCGTCGTGACGGGCTATGGCAAGGTGGATGGGCGTCTGGTCTACGTCTTCTCGCAGGATTTCACCGTCTTCGGCGGCTCTCTCTCGGAGGCGCACGCCGAGAAGATCTGCAAGGTGATGGACCTGGCGATGAAGAACGGCGCGCCGGTCATCGGGCTGAACGACTCCGGTGGCGCGCGCATCCAGGAGGGCGTGGTCAGCCTGGGCGCCTATGCCGATATCTTCCTGCGCAACACCCTCGCCAGCGGCGTCATCCCGCAGATCTCTGCCATCATGGGGCCGTGCGCGGGTGGCGCGGTCTATTCGCCCGCCATCACCGACTTCATCTTCATGGTCGAGGGCACGAGCCACATGTTCGTGACGGGGCCGAACGTGCTCAAGACTGTCACGCACGAGGAAGTGAACTTCGAGGACCTCGGCGGCGCAGTGATTCACAACGCGACGAGTGGCGTCGCGCACTTCGCCGCGCCCAACGAGGCCGAATGCCTGCGCCAGGTGCGCACGCTGCTCAGCTTCATCCCGTCGAACAACCTGGATGACCCGCCAGTCGAGATCAGCGCCGACCCCACCAGCCGGACAGACGACGCGCTGGACACGATCATCCCCGACAACCCCAACCGCCCCTACGACATGACCGCGATCATCCGCTCGGTCGCGGATAACGGCGTCTTCTTCGAGGTGCAGCAGCAGTTCGCGCGCAACATCATCACCGGCTTCGGGCGCATCGAAGGTTCCGCGGTGGGCTTCGTCGCCAACCAGCCCATGGTGCTGGCGGGCGTGCTCGACAGCGATGCCTCGCGCAAAGCCGCGCGCTTCGTGCGCTTCTGCGATTGCTTCAACATTCCCATCGTCACCTTCGTGGATGTGCCGGGATTTTTGCCCGGCATCGCGCAGGAGCATGGCGGAATC
>DATAOM010000175.1:0-1604 GCA_036265775.1 Ktedonobacterales bacterium
GCACCGAGGCGACTGTTGGCAGGCCGAGCAGGTGTTTCATGATCGGCTCACGGTCGCTCTCCTGCGCCACGCTGCCGACGATGTCGATGTCGTGGACCGTCTCACGGCGGCGGCGGATGCTGCCCGCGACCTGCAAGCGCACAACCTGTGGCAGCGCGCGCAACTCCGCCGCGACGGCCTCGGCCTGCGCCTCGGCGATGTCGATGCGGAAGCGATCCTGATGCTGTTGCAGGAACTCGATGCCCTTAAGGATGTTCTCCTGGGACTTCGCGCCAAAGCCGCTGACCGAGGCGATCTTGCCCTGCTGCGCCGCCTGCTGCAATTCCTGCAAGGTGCTGATGCCTAGCTCAGTGTTGAGCTGGCGCACGCGCTTGGCTCCGAGGCCAGGGATGCGCGTCATCTGGCGCAGGCCGACCGGAATCTTCTCAGCAAGCTCGTCGTGGAAGCGGATATGCCCAGTCGTCAGCGCCTCGTTGACACGCGTGAGGATGGTCTTGCCCAATCCAGGCGTGTTGGCAAGCTGTCCTGAACGGGCAAGTGTCTCGATGTCGCCTTCCAGCGCGCCGATGGCCCGCGCGGCGTTCTGGTAGGCGCGCACCTCGAACTGGTTGCCGCCGTCAAGCTCCAGCAAGGTCGCCGTCTCGTCCAGCAGCGCCGCGATCTCGTTCTTGTCGGGCGGCGCGCGACGAATTGCGGTCTCGTCACTTGCGCTCACGGATTCAGCGGCCTGGTTTTCGCCGGTGGCCTCAGTTGATGTCTTCTTCTTCGGCATAGGTGGGCCTTTCCGTCAATGCTGGATCGAGCGAGGAGAGGTCGTAGATGGGTGGTTCGCGCGCTGGCAACTCGAAGGGATGCATGCCCTTAAGCTTTTTGGCGATCCAGCGCTTGCAATCGAAGTGCGCCGCCATCCAGGCGACCAACTCCTTTTCGATGAGAAACGCGTCCCAGGTCTCCTCATCGGCAAGATCATCGTCGTCGCACAAGGCTTTCCCACAATAGACACAGCGCAGATCGCCAGCGCGCGCCGCCGCCTCAAGCCACCGATAGAGAAACACGTGATAGTCGTCGAGCGTCATCTGCGCGAGCGACTTGCCTAGATAACCCGTCTGCGTCGGGTCTGGGGCGAGATAGGCGTCATCATCGCCGGAGCCAAGCAGGACGAGTGGAGGGCGCTCCTCCTCGACGACATGCCCATCCGGCTCGGCGACAATGCGCGCGCGCAGCAACCCCTCAGCCTGAAATAGCGCGTGAAGTCGCTGATCCGACATGGCGTCCAGTCTCTCCCAATCAGCTTGATTTCCTGTGAATCGGCCTGCTACCAGATCCACTCTATCACTCTCGTGATGCGCTAGACAAACGGAAGAGGCGCGCCGAGCGTGCTATACTGGCGTGGCTTTAGGTGGCTCTGTTGCTCCAACACGCTTCGGTGGATTGCGGTTGCGGCAAATCGCGCATGCGGAAAGGTGTACATCTATGCAGCGGGAACGCATCAGTACGACGGACGCGCCCGGCGCGATTGGCCCCTACAGCCAGGCAATCGCTACCGGCAATTTCGTCTTCTGCTCTGGACAAGTGGCGCTCGAACCCACCAGCGGCGCGCTCGT
>DATAOM010000176.1:0-2030 GCA_036265775.1 Ktedonobacterales bacterium
GAGCAGGCCTCGCGCATCCAGGCGATCATCTTCGACAAGACCGGCACGCTGACGGAGGGCAAACCATCAGTCACCGACCTCGTACCGTTCGCTACCGATGATTCATCGCTCGACGAGGCACGCCTGTTGCAGATCGCCGCCATCGCCGAGCGCGACTCCGAGCATCCCCTCGCGCGCGCCATTGTGGCCGAGGCGGAAGCGCGCGGGCTGGACCTGCCGCCTACGAGGGATTTCAAGGCCATCGCCGGTGGCGGCGTCATGGCGACGGTTGACGGCAAGACTGTGTTGATTGGAACGCCTGCGCTGCTCGATACGCATGGCGTCGCGCTTCCCGACAGCGTTACTGAGCGCATGAGCGCGCTACAGGCGCAGGGCAGGACCGTGATGCTGGTCGCCGTGGAGAGTCGCATCGCCGGACTCATCGCCCTCGCCGATCGCATCCGTCCCAGCGCATATGAGACTATCGCTGCGCTTCAGGCGCTGGGGATACAGGTCGCCATCCTCACCGGCGACAACCGCCGGACTGCTGAAGCGGTCGGCAAGGAGCTTGGCGTTTCGCAGGTCTTCGCCGAGGTTCAGCCTGCGGACAAGGCCAATTATGTGCGGCGGCTACAAGAGCAGGGCCTCTTTACCGCGATGGTGGGTGACGGCGTCAACGACGCGCCCTTGCCCAGGCCGACCTGGGGATCGCGATCGGCGCAGGCACAGGTGTGGCCATCGAGACGGCGCAGATCGTGCTGATGCGCAGCGATCCACTCGATGTCCTGGCGGCGATCCGCCTCTCGAAGGCCACCGTCGTCAAGATGAAGCAGAACCTCTTCTGGGCGGCGATCTACAACCTGATTGCCATTCCCATCGCGGCTGGCGTCCTCTATCCGCTCGGTATCCTGCTCAGCCCCGCCGTCGCCGCGCTGGCGATGAGCGCTTCCTCGATCACGGTGGCGACGAACGCCGTGCTGCTCAAGCGTGTCGAGCCGAGCTTACGCGCCGCCGGGCCAGAAGATCACATGGAACATCCTCGGGAACCAGAGACGGCGGTTGCGGCGCCTGCGAGCTGACGCGACACATCACACTTTTCGCACGCAACTCTGATGCGATTCCAATCTTATTCTCATGTTCGAACCGTATAGTGATGATAGACGAGCCATAGCAGACTATCTCGCGGACCAGTTCACGTCTCATCATGTCGTGCGAGATATCGTGCGAGCGCGGTGGAGGAGAGGATTCGAGCAGATGCACATACTCATTGTCGAGGACGAGCAGCGCCTCGCGCGGCTTGTCGCGCGTGTGCTGGGTGAGGAGCGGCATGTCGTGGATATCGCCAACGACGGCGACACCGGGCTTGACCTCGCCCTGCGCGGAACCTATGACCTACTCATCCTTGACCTCATGCTCCCAGGGCGCAGCGGGTTGGACATCTGCAAGCAGGTGCGCGCCCGCAAGCTCCAACCGGCGATCCTCATGCTGACGGCGCGGGGATCCATCGAGGATCGCGTGGCGGGACTGCGCATCGGCGCCGACGATTATCTGGTCAAGCCCTTCGCGATGGAAGAACTGGTGGCGCGGGTGGATGCGCTGCTGCGGCGGGGACGGGCGATCACCGACACGCAACGGCTGCAGGTGGGCGACCTGACGCTTGATCTGTTGCGGCGCGAGGCCCAGCGCGACGGGCGCGTCATCGAGTTGACCGCCAAGGAGTTCGCGCTGCTCGAATACTTGATGCGCCACCCTGGCCAGGTGCTCACTCGTACACAAATTATCGACCACGTCTGGCGCTACGATAGCGACGCGCTCTCGAACGTGGTGGACATCTACATTCACTACCTGCGTGACAAGATTGACCGCGGCTCTGCCCGCCCGATGATCAAGACAATGCGCGGTGTTGGCTACAGGATAGAAGCGTGAACGACCAGGCGCTTGCCACCACCGACCGGCGACAGTTGTTGCGGAGCCGTCTGCTGCGACGCCCCACCGATCCCGCCACCGCGCTCTTCGGACGCATCCGCTGGCGACTAACGCTGCTCTTCGCC
>DATAOM010000177.1:0-7143 GCA_036265775.1 Ktedonobacterales bacterium
GTCGTCGCGCCGGAGCATCCTGCCGCGCTGGAACTGGCGACGGAAGGGCGGCGGGAGCAAGTTGAGGCCTATCGTGCTGGCGCGCAGTCTCGACGGGCGGCGCTGGATGAAGAGAAGGACCATGACGTGACCGGCGTCTTCACCGGCGCATACGCGATCCACCCGCTGACCGAAGAGCGTCTGCCTATCTGGGTCGCCGACTATGTGCTGGCCGAGTATGGCACAGGCGCAATCATGGCGACGCCCGCGCACGACGCGCGCGATCTGGCCTTCGCGCAGGCGATGGGGCTGCCGATGCGCGAAGTTGTACGCCCAGAGGTCGACAGTCCTTCGTGGGATGGCATTGAGGTGTATATGGGGCGCGGTGTGGTGGTCGCGTCGGGTGAGTTCAGCGGCATGACCTCGGAGGAGGCGGCGCGGGTGGTTGGTGAGCGGTTGGAGGAGATGGGCGTGGGCCAGCGCCGGGTGAACTACCATCTGCGCGACTGGCTGATTAGCCGGCAGCGCTACTGGGGACCGCCGATCCCGATCATCCACTGCCCGACGCACGGCGCGGTTCCCGTGCCTGACGACCAACTGCCGGTGCTGCTGCCGGAACTGGAGGACTACGTTCCCAAAGCGACAGGCGACTCGCCGCTGGCGCGGATTCCGGAGTTCGTCGAGACGACGTGCCCAATTTGCGGTGGTCCAGCGCGGCGCGACACTGACGTGATGGACAACTTCCTGGATTCCGCGTGGTACTACCTGCGCTATCCCTCATCGCACGACGACCAGCGCGCGTGGGACCCAGAGATGACTCGCAAGTGGCTGCCAGTGGATATGTACATCGGTGGCGCGGAGCATAGTGTGCTGCACCTGATGTACGCGCGCTTCATCGCCATGGCGATGCATGATCTGGGCCACCTGGACTTTGAGGAACCATTCACGCGCTTCCGCGCCAATGGGATCATCACCAAAGATGGCGCGAAGATGAGCAAGAGCCGTGGCAACCTGATCAACCCCGACGAGTATCTGGATACATACGGCGCTGACATCTTCCGCGTCTATCTGCTCTTCATGGGGCCATATGAGGCGGGCGGCGATTTCAGCGATCGCGGGATCGGCGGCGTCGTGCGCTTCATGGATCGGGTCTGGCGACTGATCACGTCGCGGGCGGAGTCGCTGCATGAAGAGACGGCGTCAGGTGATGCGCGTCGCGCCATGCACATCGCCATCAGGCGTGTTACGGAGGACATCGAGGCGCTGAAGTACAACACAGCCATCGCCGCGCTGATGGAGTACACGCGCACGCTGGAGAGCGCGCCAACGACGACGCGCGATGAAGCCCGTACGCTGGTGCAACTGCTCTCGCCCTTCGCGCCGTTCGTGACCGAGGAGCTGTGGGAGCGCATCGGCGGCGCAGGGTCCATTCATGCACAGCCTTGGCCGGAATTTGATCCACGGGCGCTGGCCCAGGCGACGGTCGAGATCCTGGTGCAGGTGGACGGGAAACTGCGCGATCATGTACTCATTCCCGCCGACGGCGACGAGGCGGTTGCGCGTGACGCCGCGCTCGCCAGCGAGAAGGTCCAGCGCGCGATAGCTGGCGCTCAGGCTCGCGCCGTCAAGTTCGTGCCGGGCCGCCTGATCAATATCGTCACGAAGGGATAGCAAATAGAACGAGGGTGGGAGCGTAACCTTCTCCCACCCTGCGCGCCTGCCTGGCAAAGTGCAAGCTATTCGCTGTCCATCTTGATCCAGCCCTTCTTGAGGGCGTGGACTACCGCCGCCGTGCGGTCGTTGACCGAGAGCTTCTTGAGAATGGAGGTAATGTGGTTTTTGACCGTCTGATCGCTGATGCCGAGAGACTTGGCGATCTCCTTATTGCTGTTGCCCTTGGCAATGTAGTCGAGGATCTCGATCTCGCGGTTGGAGAGCGGCGAGTACAGCGGCTGGACCTCTGGCGGCTCCTCAGCGGTCATCTCGCGGAAGGTGCGCAGCACACGACTGGCGACTGTTGGACGCGAGAGCACATTGTCGTTGATGATGTAGACGCCCTTGCTGACGTTGCGCACAGCGGCTACCAGATCCTCTGGCGTGACGCCTTTCAGCAGATAGGCGGCGGCGCCAAGCTTCATGGACTGGAAAAGCATCTCCTCGTCCTCGAAGGCCGTCAGCATGATGATGGCGACGCGCGGCGACGCGTGGCGCAACTGACGAGCGAGCTCAAGCGCGTCATTAGTTGAGAGCAGGGCATCGATCAGCACGACGTCCGGCACGACCTGCTTGGCTAACTCCAGCCCCGCGCGGCTCTCAGACGATTCGGCGATGATGACACAGTCACCGGCCTGTTCGAGCGCCACCCGGCATCCCTGGCGGAAGAGAGGATGCTCGTCGATCAGCATCACGCGAATGAGTTCGGTGGGAGCGCCGTTCTGCGCTGACTTTACCGTAGCGCGTTCTGTGCGATCGGTGGTCGCCATGTATCTCACTCCTCAGATAGCAAGGTGAACAGTGAATGTATCTTCGCCCACGTGGCGGAAATGCACACGAGTGGAGCGTCGCCGGAAAGGGGAACCGGCCAGATAAGACGTAGTCTACACCATATGTATAGTGACGCCGCCAGGAGGTACTATACCCCACGCAGGCGTAGCGCCGCCGGAACGCCCTCCGGCAGTTGGAATAGGACTTTTGGCTGGTTGGCGGGCAAGAGCCAGGCTATGCCTGTATTCAGGTCCGCGCAGCAACACGGATGCGGCTTGCCGCCTCGTCCCGGCTGACTCGCCCTGCCGCGAAGTCGTCGAGGATTTGCTCGATGCTGAGCGCGGGCTGTGGCGCTCCTTCAACTGTTGGCGCAGGCGCTGCGGACGGGCGCGCCTGGAGCAGATGCTCACTGCGGGCAGACCAGAAGTAGATACCGGCGATTGCCAGCCCCACCAGGAAGATCGCTACGCCGACGCGCGTCACATCCTCCCAGTTTGAGATCGGCGCGCCCAGCGCTTGGGAGCCGTATGCGAAGAGCGCCGTTGCGGCGCCAATTGCTCCAGCGATGATGCCGCCAGCCAGCAGCGCCAGCACGAAGGCGCGTCGTGGACCGATGGCATCCGTGCGCGCGGTGAGTATGCGTAGGTAGAGCGAGACAGGGATGTACACGACGCCTGCGATCACAGCGGCGACAGGCCCAGCCCAGTCGAGCCTCTCAACCGGTATGCCGCTTGCAATCTCCAGCAGCCGCCAGACGATGAAGCCAGCGCCAAACCAGAATGGAACGGCCGCCCCAAACGCCGAGATGGCAAGAATCGAGTGATCGACCGTCTCCGCGCCCATTCGCGATCTCGCGCGCTCTGAGCGTAGCCACAGGGCATAGAGCGCAGCAAAGAGCAAACCGAAGAGAGCCGCAGGCAGCACATAGCCGTCCGCAAGCTCGCTTGACTCGAAGGGATCGCCTAGAGCGCTGCGCACGCCAAGATTCAGCAGGAAGAAGAGTCCAGTGAGGAGATAGATGAGCGAGATGCCATAGCCAATCAACTGGAAGGCCTGGCGGAGAGCGGATAACGCAAGGGGGCGTGTGAGCAGCCAGTACGCCGCCACAGCCGCGCTGATCCAAAGGACTGCGACCCAATCGCCGCCAAGATTCACGGGGCCAAAGCGGCAGGGAGACGAGAAATCCCCAGAGGGCGGACAAATGCTATCGGGGTCAAGAGCGCTGCGAAGTGTCTCGGAGAGCGCCGTCGTCCAGTAGTAACCAGCATAGAAGATGAGGATGGTGAGGAAGCCATAGATGTGTAGGCCCTCGAAGACACGCGGCGCGCCCGAACCAGGCATGGTTCGCATACGTTCGAGCTGAACGATGCCTGCGATGAAGAGCGCCGCGATGCCGACAGAGAGTGATGGGATAACGCCGAACGAGAAGGGCCTGCCAATATTCGCCAGAGCTCCGGCCACAGAGGCGACGCCAATCCAGATGGTGATGAACTGCGCGGCGTTGAGGAAGAATGAGCGAATGCCGCCCGGACCAGCGGCGGGATCAGTCTCCAGGTCGCGGCGGATGAGCCAGTAGTGCGCGCCGCCCAAAATACCCGCGATCAGCCAGGCCACGCCCGCGAACAGAATCGAGCGTGTGATTGTGGCGCTATCTGGGCGCGGCTGGTCGCCAGCCAAAGGCGTCAGGCCAAGGAGCGTGTTCAGCACGAAGCCGATGCCGACCGCTGCGAGGACGAGCATGGCGATGAAGACGATGTAGTAATACAGGCGTGCGAGACTGCGAACTGCCATGTGGTCTCTCCTCGTGCTGGTCCATCCTGGGCTAGCGCGTTACAAACGAGCGCAGACCGTCTATGCACAGGCGCCGTGTACGATTGCGCACAGGTCACTGGCGCATGCTCGGCTCAAGTATACCTGATATCCGCGCGCCTGTACGGTAGCACATTGTCTACCAAGGAGAGGACGTGGACGGCGGCGCATTGGTTCCCATGTTAGGGGCGCGAGAAATTAGTTTAAGCCGATGGGATGGTAGCCGTTCTGCTTGTCGCAGATGTGGCCTTCCTGCATCGGGCGACCACAGAGCGGACAGCGCGGCCTGCCTGCGCCGAGCACATTGGTGATATCGGCGCTGGTATCGGCGATCTGCGCACGCGATGCAGCAATGGAAAACTCTGGCTCGAATTCGTCCGCTGTGTCGAGATCATTGCCAAGAAGTGACTCGACGGACGCCGCGCGCAGGAATATCAGTTCCTCTTCGGGGTCGTAGCCAATTTGCAACTGCCCGACGACGAATTCGACGGCAGCCTGTTCAGGAAAATCCTCTGGCGCGCTGGGTAGCGGCGTAGGATCGGCGGATGCTTCGCGCCGAAGCGCCATTCGGCCCGAAGCGTGGGCGAGCAGCCGTTCCATCGCGATGGACAGCGCCTCTAACTGCTCCTTCTCCATCCAGAGGGATGCCGTGTCGCCGCGCCGCCCACGCGCATATAACCTGAAGCGACGCGCGCCCGGCTCTCCGATCGCCTCGGCGCCGAGTATCTCCGCGCGCCCAAAGTCACGCATCATCCCCGACATCTGGCGCTCCTGTTCCTTGGTCTCATGTATGCGACGTGCGTCAAGCGCACGCGAAAGAGCAGGCTAGAATACTGAGGCAGTGTAGCACCACGGCACCGCGCGCGGCAACCGTTGTCAGCGTTGCGTAGTGAGAGAAATAGCCCGTGTGCGTGTCACGAGTCAATCGGCGGCTTCCTGCGCGCGCTCACGCGCCTCAGTCGCATACAGGCGCGAGCCAATCCACGAGACGACGATGCCTAGAAGCAGCGCGGGAATTCCCACGACAAGTAAGGCGGCTCCCGGCCGCCCGCCAAGCTGATCCGAAATCCATCCCACTCCCGTGGTGGCCCAAATGTCGCCTAAGAGGTGTGAGAGCAGCAGCGTGACCGCGATGGCGGACGAGCGCAAGAGTGGCGGAGTGGCGTCCTGCACCGCAGCCGTGAGTGGGCCAACCTGTAGATACAGCGCCGCGATGGCGATGGTAGCGCAGAGGATGAACACTGGCAGGGACTGTGTCAACAAAGCGATCACGAGCGCTGGCAGCGCGATGGCCGACCCGAAGGCTCCGATCAGGACGCGCGCGCCCTCGAAGCGCTTGCCCAGCCAGTCGGAGACATTGCCACCCAGTAGCACACCCGCCAGGCCGCCGACCACTCCGACAGCGCCGATCACAAGCGCCTGCGTAGAGTTGTCGAGATGGAATGGCCCCTTGGGGTTGGTGAGATAGAGCGGTAGAAAGAATAGCGCTGGTGTCGTAACAACAAAGTAGACGGCCTGAATGATGATCACAATCCGCACTGTCTTGATCGAGAGCGCCTTGTTGATCTGCTGAAGAAAGCCATGGAAGCCGCCCTCGAATTTCACGGTCGCATGCTGGTGCGCATGTCCCGCTTCAGCGCCAGTATTCGTCTGATGGCTCTGATGCTCTTCGGGAGAGACGTCTGGGCGGTCGGCGACGAACCACATGATGACGCCGAGCGCGAAGCCCGGCAACGCAGTGATCAGAAACAAGGCGCGCCAGGCGATGTCGGGATTGAGCAGCTTGAGAAATAGCGCGCTCAACCCATAGGCGAGTACCGCGCCGACGATTTGCCCAGACGCCCAGCGGCTCAAGACACGCGCGCGATCTCTGGTTGGGTAATACTCGCTCAGCAGCGCGGTGCCGGCTGGATAGTAACTGGCCTCGCCGACGCCGACGCCGATACGTGTAACAAACAACCCAGCGACATTGCGTGCGAACGCGGTGGCGGCGCTGAAGAGACTCCAGACGAGTACGCCTAGCGCGATCACCTTTGCGCGCGATGCGCGATCAGCCAGCACGCCAAGAGGGATGCCAGCAATGATGTAAACCAGGAGAAATCCTGTCCCCAACGCGCCGTATTGAAAATCATTGAAGTGGAACTCATCCTTGAGAACTGGACCAACGGCTGCGGCGACAAGACGATCGAGGTAATTGACCACGTTGATGGCGAACATCAGCCAGAAGACGGCGCTCGCGGTGCGGATCAAGCCCGGACCTGGCTGGAGGATGCGCGGCATCCGGCTGCTCGCGGCGGGCGGCTCAGACGTCCCTTGATTCTCGACCAGCTCCTCAGAAGCCATGATACGGGCCTTTTCCTCTCATATGTGGATGATAGACCAGTGATCTCCTGGCGTTGGCTTACCCGCCAAGGTAAATCAGCGCGAAGCGATCCCAGCCAGCGTAGTCTGCGCCGACGCGAATGCGCGCATCGGGGAACGCCGATCGTGCGAGCGCTTCAACCGCGTCGCGTTGATTGTACCCGAACTCTACGCCGAGTGTGGCGTTGGGGTTGACGTATGTGGGAGCTTGCGCGAAAAAGCGGCGCAGGAGCGCTAGCCCGTCCTCATCACCGTAGAGAGCGAGTTCAGGCTCGTAGAGCCGCACGTCTGTGGCCAACTCTCCCTGGTCGTGGCGCGCGACGTATGGCAAATTCGCTAGCAGCATGCCTACGGGTTGAGGCAACGCGTCCAGCAGATCGCTCTGTAGAAACGTGATTCGCTCTGCGACGCCCAAGCGACGCGCATTCCCTCGGGCGAGATCAAGCGCATCGGTCGAGATGTCGAGCGCATAGATCGGCGCCGCCCGTGGCTCTAATCGCGCCAGCGAGA
>DATAOM010000178.1:0-10255 GCA_036265775.1 Ktedonobacterales bacterium
ATCTCAAGCCCGCCATTGAGCGGCGCCAGATTCGAGCGCTCCAGCCACTCCCAGAGGCGCTCGGCGTCCTGCTCAGTGGCGCGCGCCAGCGCAATTTCTTCTTCCGCGCGCTCATCCGCGCCCAGCGCATCCGCCGTGAAGTGGAGAACCTCCGCGACGCGCGTGAAGCCGAAGCGGTCGAAGAGCTGTTGCGAGGCGACATTGTCGCTGGAGGTGAAGTAGCGCGCGACCGTCGCTCCACGCTCATGCGCGGTCACCAGCGTCCGCGAGATCAGGACACGCGCCACGCCTCGCCTGCGCGCCTCAGGATCAACGCGCACACCCTCGATCCATCCCTCCTCCGCCGACATCATGCGCAGATGGGCGAGGCCAACGGGACGGCCGGCGAGCGTAGCAACGAGCAGCGCGCCGCTGATGTCATTCAGCCAGTCCTCCCAAACGTAGTGGATATAGTCGCCGTCGTCCCACGTGCGCGCGCAGAACGCCAGCACGGCCTCGCGGTCATCCTCGCACGCGGGCCGGACCTCAATCGTCTCGTCTATCGTTGCGTCGCTCATCGCCGTCAATACCTCCATTGCGTAGCGCCAGGTCGTCCTGCGTCCAGACGCCACAGAGGTATTGTGACACGCGCGATGCTATAGAGGGCAAGCCCGCGATCAGCGCCAGAAGGATAGCTCAGGCCACGCGCTGGACTCGTGGAGGAAGCGCAATGGTCGGCGCGCCAGCGCGAGCGCGCAGGAACAAACCTGCGCCACGGGTGGCGCCAAGGAGTCCGGCCACGCTCGCCATGAGGAGCAAAGGAAGATAGGCGGCGCAGTAGAAGAGCACGAGTCCCCCTGCCATGCCTTCGTGATAGGCAAGCGCGGCGACGCCTAGTGGTGGGCTGTTGACTGCGGTGAGCGGACTGGCCTGGGTAAGAACTGTCCCTACGCCGCCAAAGGCGAGCGCAAGAGCTCCGCAGGTCGCGACAATCGCCGCCGCTCCCAGACCCGCTCCACGGCGTCCGGTGCGCTCGGAAGCGGCGCGCGCGGCAAAATACGCGCTCAGGAGAATGAAGCCGATGGCGAGAAGGAACGATCCGAGAAAGAACGCCCAGGCGAGCGCAACGCCAGGACTCGCATTGCGCGCATCCTGCCAGATGGCGACAATGAGCGCAGGCGCGAACGCATGTGTCAACAAGCTGGAGCCCACTGCCAGCAGGGCATAGAGCGTGGTAATTCCACGATACCTCGTTGTACGCATTATTGGCGCCGGAGTCGCTAGAGGCGCGAATTTATTGGTCTCGACGGGAGCCTGCATCCGGCATACCCTTACCATTCATGCGCCATGCGCACATATACAAACAAGCGACAACGCATGCATTACCGCACTTTTGAAACGCATAACCGCGAGTGCAGGCCACGAGCAGTCTCGCTCATCCCTGCGTGTTGGAATCCTGTTGCGTTTGATAGAACTCTGGCGCGGGCGGGTAGGCAGGAACGTTCGCAGGTGGATTCACTGGCGCGCTCGGCGACTGGTATCCCTGTGCGGGATAGGACTGGAAGCGTTGGGGTATTGCGGGATATGGCGTGTATGGCGCATAGGCTGGCGCAGGCCGTGGGGTGATCTTCGCCGTCGCCGCGCCGATGAGGCCGGCGAGCGCGCCAAATCCCAACCCCAATAGCGCCAGCGGTAGTTCCTGAATCAGCAGCCAGACGACCTGCGGGACCAGCCGGTCGTTCGCGCCAGACGTCAGCACCCCGCTGATCGTGCCGTCGGCGCGCAAAATGATCGCGCCAAGGAGCGAGACCACTATCCAGATCGCTCCACTGACGAGCGCCACCCAGAAGCCCGCCAGCGCGCCGGAGTGGCGGCCAATCTCCTGCGCGGTGATGCGCCCGGCATAAAAGGCGAAGCCAAGCATGATGACGCCAGTAATAATCATCGCGGTATAGGTGGCGACGAGCGTCGGCACGAGATCTGAGAGTAGGTTGAGCGGCGACTGCACGATGTTGTTGGTGATGTTGGTGATAACGTCCTGGGTGGCGCGCATTAGCAGGATATTGGCGCGCGCGGAGGAGACGGAGACGAGGACCTGGAGGAAGGCGAACAGCCCCGCGATCATCCCCAGGTTCCGGCCATAGTAGCGTGCGATCGCCCCATCACTCATGTGTCACCCCGCCTCTTTCGCCCTGGTCGCGCAGATATGCCAGCCACGTTCCTTGCGAGCGTAGCGCGCCATCTGGGAAGATGTCAAGCAGAGCGGGACGCGCCACGACCGCCGGTCACGCAAGGTCTACGCGCGCGGCGTCGCATACGTTGAAGCGCGAGCAAGTGGGTCCTGGCGACAGCGTGGCGCCAAGATGTGAAGCGGGCACGATCAGGAATCGGTGTCCTCGTCCACATAGTCGCCGTACGGACTATCCAGCAACGCCTGCGCGCCTGGATCGGCGAAGACGCCGAAGTTGCCCGACCGCTGGTCGAGCTGCGCGCCGACGAGCCGCTCGTAGAGCGTCTGCAACTGCTGCTCGTTGGTGAAGTAGAGCGTCAGCGAGCCTTTGCCCTTGACCGTGCGCTGTAAGCGCGCCTTCATCTCGACGGCGCGGGTGAACTCCTGCTCAAGGATCTGTGTCTCGGGGCTCTGCGCGCGTGGGGCGCCGCCACGACGATCCGGCGAGAGTTGCAGGGCAACCTCGTTGAGCTTCCGCGCTCGCTCTTCGGCCTGGCGGACGCTGAGCTTCTCGGTGACGATGATGTTTTTCAGCCAGATGCGGTCTGCGTCTCGGTTGACCATTAGGACAGCATTGGCGTGTCCCTTGGTGAAGACATCCGGCATCGTGACCAGCGCGTCGAGGATCTCCTGCGGCAGGTTGAGCAGCCGTAGCGTATTCGCCACCGTCGCGCGGTTCCGCCCGACACGCTCGGCCACCTGGTCCTGCGTCAGCCCGTATTCCTCGATCAACGTCTGGTAGCCACGAGCCGTCTCTATGGGATTCAAGTCTTCGCGTTGCAAATTCTCGACCAGCGCGATCTCCAGCATCTGCCCTGGCGTCGCCTCACGGACCATCGCTGGGACGACATCCAGGCCCGCCATGCGCGCGGCCTGCCAGCGGCGCTCGCCAGCGATGAGCTGGTAGCGCGGCCCCTGTTCGTCGTCGCCCTCATAGGAGACGATCAGCGGCTGGAGCATGCCGTACTCGCGAATCGAGTTCGCCAGCTCATAGAGGTCGTCGCTCTCCTCCACCGGCGAGCGCGGCTGCTGTTCGTTGCGCTCGATGGCGTCAATGGGAATCAGATAGACGTTAGAGCCAGAGGCGCCTTCGTCCAGATCGCGCTGGCGTGGCGCCGAAGACGGCGCGGAATACCCATCCGCCACGTCGGCCTGCGCCCGCCCCGATCCAGGAATGAGCGCGTCCAAACCGCGCCCCAGACCTCGTCTACTAGACATGTGCCGCCTCCATCGAGTTCGCGCGCTCGATCACTTCCTCGGCGAGCGCCTTATACGCCAGCGCGCCCGGTGAGCGCGCCTCATGTTCGAGAATCGTTAGCCCGTAGCTTGGCGCCTCAGAGAGGCGCACGTTACGCGGAATCATGCTCTGGAACTTCTCTTTAGGGAAGTGCTGGGTGATCTCGTCCACCACCTCCGCCGCCAGTCGTGTACGCGGGTCGTACATCGTCAGCACGACGCCAAACAGGAAAACCTTCGGGTTGAGCCGGTCGCGCACGAGCTTGATCGTGTTCAACAACTGCTGCATGCCTTCGAGGGCGAAGTACTCGCATTGCAGCGGCAAGATCACGCCGTCGGCGCTGGTCAGCGCATTCACCGTCAGCAGCCCCAGCGAGGGCGGGCAGTCGATCAGGACGAAGTCATAGGTGTCCTTGACCGTATCGAGAATACGCTTGAGGCGGAACTCGCGGTGGTCGATGTAGACCAGCTCGATGTCGGCGGCGTAGAGGTCTACCTTCGCCGGAATCAACGAGAGGTTGGGGCGGATATCGGCGCGCAGCACGTCGTTGACGGTGATGTTGTCGTTCACCAGCAGCTCGTAGATCGAGTTGCCGACGCGGTGCGCATCGATTCCCAGCCCGGTCGTCGTGTTGGACTGCGGGTCGAGGTCGATCACCAGCGTCTTGCGGCCGAGGCTGGCGAGACATGCCGCCAGATTGATCGAGGTGGTGGTCTTCCCGACGCCACCCTTCTGATTGGCGATGGCAAACACCCAGGGATGTGGCATGGCATGCGCCCCTTTCCGCTCGCAACTATGCGGCGTGATGGTGAAATCGAAGCGGAGAGCGCCTGCGGCTTGAGTGGACATCAGGCGCGAATCGGTGAACAGCGCACGAAAAAATTACCGGCAACGACTGCCTGCAATGGCAGCCATTGTACCGTGCGCCTGCCCTGGCTACAAAGTTCCCTACCCGACTGGGCTAGCAAAGATTCTGGATTATGCAAATCGCCGGAGTTTGTCAGGCGGCGTTATGTGGCAATAGGCGCCGCTTTTGAGCAGCCCGGCGGGAATAATGTGACAGAGAGATGAGTGATTCGTAGAGATGTTGTCCCGCGCAGTCCCGTCGCTTGTGTCAGAAGGACAGAGCCGCTATACTGCATGGGAGACACGCAAAAGACAGGATGGACCCCAGATGCGGAATCTGAATAGCGATCGCGGCCAGGGCATCGCCGAGTTCGTGCTGATAATCGCCTTGCTGGCGCTGCTGGCGATCGGCGCGCTGGCCCTCTTTGGCCCGGTCTTCAGCACGCTCGTCTCCATGCTCGCGTCCGGCATCTAGGCTGCGCACACGAGGCAGGGATAGCCGTCAGCTGGCATTGAGACCTGGCGATTGAAATCGCGCCTCGAAGAACCTCACCCCCCAACCCCCTCTCCCATGAGGAGAGGGGGGAACCACCAGAGACGATGGTTGCGGCGAGTCACCCCTCCCCTCACAGGGGACGGGCCGGGGGAGAGGTCTTTCTACTGGCGGCGCGAAAGCTCCGGACGTGGCTCGATCTCGCGCTCGAACGCGCCACCATCCGCCCCACAGCTAAAGCATTCCGTTGGCCGCGCGCCATGCTGGACCGCGCCGCACTTCTCGCAGACCCAGCGGCTGGCCATCATACGCACGATGTCCGCCCGGCTAACAATACCCACCAGCGCATTCTCTCGCAGAATCGGCACGCGCTTATAACCCTTGCTGGTGAGCATCTGCGCGATAGTATCTACCGCCGTATCCTCTGGCACGCTCAATACCTGTCGCGTCATGATGTCGGCGACGGTTTTGCCAACCTTTGAGATGATATCCGCCTCGGTGACCAGTCCTACCAACACGCCGTCGGCGTCCACCACCGGTGCGCCGCTGATGTGGTAGGTCGAGAGGAGCCGCGCGGCGTCGCGCACGCTCGCATCGGGTCCAATGGAGACAATGTGGGTGGTCATGATGTCGCGCGCAAGCATAGATTCCGTCCTCCCCTTCGTTGGGCGCTTGGCGTCTCCGCGCCACGTGCGGCCATCGCCATTGATGGCCAGCCACCGGCGCATTGTACCATCAGATGGAGCTTGCCCGCCTGAACGCCAGCTAACAAAGGAGCGCCAATGCCGAGCGGAATTGTTGATCTGATTCAGCCACCTGCCGAGGACCGCCTGGGCGTCCTGACTGGGACGGCGCGTGTCGTCCGGGAAACGTCGCTCGTTCATCTTGATCTGGACGCGATTGAGCAACTGGCGGCGCGCTGGGCGAGCGAATCCTGGCCGGAGAACAGCGCCTTCCCGGAGATGCACTACTTCGATGGAACCGAGCGCACGCTCAACTGGCTGCTGCTGCTCGACGCGCTCAACTTCTGCTTCTGGGCCTTCCCCGGCCAGGAGCGCTGGCGTGTCGAGTGGCGAGGCGAGACGCTGGATGGCTACAACGCGCTGGCGGCGTCGCTCAGCCGCGCGATGGAGGACGGGCAACCCTTATATGACGCCGCCTACCTCGCCGCGCTGGATGAAGCGACGCTCGCCACGATCCTGCGTCTCGCGCCAGGAGCCACGCCGATTCCGCTCTTCGCCGAGCGGCTCGCCAATGCGCGCGAGGTGGGACGTGTCTTGCTGGAGCGCTATGATAGCCAGTTTGCCAACGCACTCGACGCCGCCAGGCGCGACGCTGTAAGCCTGGCGTTGTTGCTGGCGCGCGACTTCTCCTCGTTCACCGATGTCGCCATCTGGAACGGCCATCCCGTTCCCTTCCTCAAGCGCGCGCAAATTTGCGTCGCGGATGTCTACACAGCCTTTGGAGGCGCGGGGCTGGGCGCGATCACTGGCCTCGACCAGTTGACCGCGTTCGCCGACTACAAACTGCCACAATTGCTGCGCTACCAGGGTGTAATGGTCTACGCGCCGGAACTGGCGGCGCAGGTGGACGCGTATCAGGAGATCGCGGTAGGCTCCGCGCCAGAGGTCGAGATTCGCGCGGCGACGATCTGGGCCGTTGAGTTGATCCGCCGCGCGCTCGCTGAACGCAACCTCATTCGCTCCGCAAGTGAGCTTGACTATCGCCTGTGGAGCGAGAGCCAGGCGCCAACGCCCGACATGCGCCCCTACCACCGCACGCGCACTATCTATTACTGACGACGCCTGATGCGCCGTCCTGCGCTGGCACATACGTGCACGCCGCAACTTCATCGCGCGCGTTATGCTATAACTGGTGGGGCATAGAGACCCCCAGGGGCTCATACAGACCAACTCGAACATTGACGGCGGCGTATTCAGGTCGCCAGACAGGGCGGACGATAAGACGCGCCGGGAGAGACGCATGCGACGGAAGACGCGACAGATTCATGTGGGCGATGTGCTGATCGGGGGCGACGCGCCGGTGGTCGTGCAATCCATGACCACGATGTATACCCGCGACGTGGACGCCTCGGTGGCGCAGATCAAGCGGCTGGAAGAGGTCGGCTGCGAGATCGTGCGCGTGGCCGTGCCGGAGGAAGAGGACGCGCTGGCCATCGGCGCAATCAAGCAGCGCATCTCGATCCCGCTCGTCGCCGACATCCACTACGATCCTAAGCTCGCGCTCATCGCCATCGAGCAGGGCGCCGACTCGATTCGCATCAACCCCGGCAACCTTTTGCACGGGCATGAGTCGTTCGTCAAGATCGTCGAGGCGGCGAAGGCGGCGGACA
The DNA here is from genome assembly GCA_036265775.1 of Ktedonobacterales bacterium. Classification (GTDB taxonomy): domain Bacteria; phylum Chloroflexota; class Ktedonobacteria; order Ktedonobacterales; family JADMIN01; genus DASWAC01. Next base: position 7,139 of record DATAOM010000178.1, read on the forward strand.
TCGCCATGCGCATCGGCGTCAACTCCGGCTCGCTCGACGCGCTTGAGCGCGGCCCGGCGATGCGCAAGGTGCAGGTCAAGCTGCTGGACGACGGCACCTTCGTCAAGTCCGACCCCGTCGAGGAGCGCCGCCGCGAGCGCGAGGAGCTGGTCGGGCGCATGGTGGACAAGGCGCTCGAATACTGCGGCTGGGCCGACGACCTCGGCTTCTATAACTACAAGGTCTCGCTGAAAAGCTCGAACGTGCTGACCGCCGTGGAAGCGTACCGCAAGTTCTCGGCGGTCTCCGACGTGCCCCTGCACCTGGGCATCACCGAGGCTGGCACGCTCGTCACCGGCTCGGTCAAGTCGGCGCTAGGCTTCGGGCTGCTGCTAGCGGATGGCATCGGCGATACGATTCGCGTCTCGCTGAGCGCTGAGCCGGAAGAAGAGATTCCCGTCGCCTACGAGATCTTGCGCTCGCTGGACCTGCGCCAGCGCGGCGTCACCTTCGTCTCCTGCCCCTCGTGTGGCCGCGTCGAGATTGATGTCATCAAGATCGCCAATGAGGTCGAGAAGCGACTGAGTAAGGTACAGACGCCGATTCAGGTCGCGGCGATGGGCTGCGTCGTCAACGGCCCCGGCGAGTCGCGCGACGCCGACATCGGCCTTTCCGGCGGACGCGGCAAGGGCGTGATCTACAAAAAGGGCGTCTACCTGCGCACGGTGCCGGAGGACGAGTTCCTCGACGCAGTGCTCAAAGAGGTGGCGGCGATCCTACCGGAGCACGAGGCAAAGTTGGTCTACCCCGGCGACGGTGAGCTTGGCCCGGTGAGCGCTGGGCGCACACGCAAGACCGGCATCCAGCCTGCGCTAGAGGCAGAGCCTGCTGCGAAGAGCAGCGCGCGCGGCAAACCATTGAAGGTGGTCTCGGCTCCCAACAAAGAGTAGCGAACGGCGGGCTGGTTGCGCCCAAGCGCAACCTGTTGGAGTGGGAGCGCTCGGCGGCGAACACAAGGTTAGAGCAGGTTCTCGTGTGTTCGAGAACTTCTTGGCCCATGGAGGCGTCGCATGCCCGAGGATGAGCGCTGGCCCCGATTCGAGCTGGTGACCTACACCACGCCAACAGATATACCCCATGGGTGGGATCGTGACCTGATCGCGCTCGGTGCGCCAAAACGCATCTTGGGGAGCTACGAAGCGATGAGTCAATTGGAGCTCATCGAGCATCCGACTCTGGGACCGCTTGTGCGTTTTGCCACCATCGGCATCAGAAGACAGGGAGCGATGTGTTTGCATCCCGCGACTGGATCGATCCGCCATCTCACCGGCGCCAGATCGGGGCAGGAATCGTTCGTCAATACGACCTTGGCGCAGTTCAATGAGTCCGTACACTCTGTTATCAACCGGTTCCCATTCGATCATGGTCTGCCCAGTAACACTTCCATACAGGATGTGTCCGCTCAATGGCCTGCGAGCAGGACAGACCAACGTGAGGACGTTGACTGGATCGCGGTGGGAGAGGAACTCAGGGAACTCCTCCGATGCATTGACCCCAAATCGGTTGCAGATCCCAATTACTACTGGAGCGGCTTCGTAGATGATGTCGAAATGGGCAATTACTCGACTGACGCCGTACTCAATTTCCCGAGGCAGGGAGGGATAGTCTCAAAGCGTAGCGCCCAGGACAGACACGCCCATGAGAATTAGTGGCGTTGCCTGGACGCTCACCCGCAAACCTCTTCAATGATCAGACTAGTGACAATGGCCTACACCCTACCCTTTGAGCGCGACAGCCTTGCGTAGCGGCTCCAGGTCGCGCGCCATCTGATAAAGGTTCTGCCCCAGCCGCTCCACCTCGCGCAGGTTCTGGAAGTACATCAACTGCATGTCAATCGCCATCACGCAGCCCAGCAGCATCGCCTCCGGCAGCGCCTCGCGCTCCAGCTCTGAAAGCGGCCGCAAGCGCGTATAGGCCGCCACCGTCGCGCGCAGCAATGGTGGTCGCCGGTCGCCCAGCCCCCAGGCGAAGTCGAAGAGCACCGTATCGCGGTGGGCGCGCTCGAAGTCGAGAACGCCAGTGACACTGGCGCCTGCTCCCTCCCCGCGCCAGAGGACGTTGTTGAGCACGAAGTCGCCGTGGATCGCCTGTTTCGGCAGCGCTGGATACAGCTCGCCAAAATAGCGCATGATCAGCCGGTCGTGGACAAAGTCGAGCAGGTCAGAGGGCAGATTCACAAAGTCGGACCAGCTCTCCAGCACGCTTGCGACCGTCTCCTCGGTCCAGGCGTCCCATGGGGTGAACGCCTCTCCTTCGGGGCTGAAATCCTTGAGCGTGTGATGAATCACGGCGAGCGTCTCGGCAGCCTTGGGCCTGCCCCACATCCAGCCGTTCTCATCCACCGTGGCGCCGTCGAGCGCGGTATAGAGCGCCCAGCGAGACTCACCCGCCTCGGTAAAACTCACACCAACCGTGTTGAGGACCGCGCGCGGTGTCGGCAGACGGTTCTCCTCCAGACAGCGCAGGATGCTGTGGATGTAGCGAATCGCCTCGGTCGGATACCAGTCCTGGAAGCGCTTAAGGAAGTAGCGCCGTCCGTCTGCGCGCACCTCCCAGTAATGTAGACGTGGGCGCTGGGTCGCCGTCGCGGCGGGCTTTCCGGCATGCGCGTTGAGCAGGGCATAGTGGCTGAGCGCCTCCTCGACAAGTTCGGGCGCATACCACTCCTCCAGCGAAACGCTCTCTCCCGCCAGACCCGCCTCTTCAGCGCAGGAGCGACAGCCGATCATCTCGCCAGCGGGGTTGACGAACACCTCTTCCAGCGCGCGCTCGCAGGTGGGGCAGCGAAGGACGCTATTGATTGTCATGAGTTCGTCGGACACAACGAGACAGAGCCTCCAGACAGGATAGATAAAGCGATGCGTGGATGAATGGCGAGCGAGGCCGTCTTTCCTCCTCAGACGGCGCGTGTCATCCCCATTCCGCCTATTCTGCCAACAATCAGGCGCGAAACGCAACAGGCGAGCGGAGCGATGGGAAAGGGCTCGGCGAGCCGCCAATCCTTGTATAGGCAGCTCTCCCTACCAGATTCTACGCCGCAGAGTACAGAGAACTGGCGCCAGGGCGTCAGAAGTCCCT
>DATAOM010000179.1:0-3903 GCA_036265775.1 Ktedonobacterales bacterium
GTCGGCAAGGTAGGCACGATTCTGGGCGCGGCGGGTGTGAACATCGGGCGGATGGACGTTGGCCCGATAGCGCCGCACGGGGCTGCCAAGCGTCCCGCTACGAACGGTGGCGAGGCGCTGATGATTCTCTCGCTCGACGACGCCGTACCTGACGACGCGCTGGAGCGTATCCGCCAGGCCGATGGCATCGCGGGCGTCGAGTACGTGAAGCTTTAGGCAGGAACGAACGCGCAGGTGGTCCGCACGTTTGGAAGGAGTATCCGGAAAGGGGGCCGTGCGATGGCGCGCTTTGCGTTCGTCACCTGGGACGGCGGTGGCAATGCGTCGCCAGCCATTGGCATCGCGCAGGAACTGAGGCTGCGCGGTCACGACGCTATATTCGCCGGATACGAGACGCAGCGGAAACGCTTTGAAGCGCAGGAGTTCGACTTTATTACACTGCGGCGGAGCGGTTCCTTTGATATCTACCATCCACGTCGGGTCGCCGAACGTATCCCATTCATAGCGAACGTCTGGGCGTGTCCCGCGCATCTCGAGGACATCCCAGACGCGGTTGAAGAGACCTGCGCTGACGCGCTCATAATCGACTTTATGATGCAAGGCGCGCTGGCGGCGGCGCGCCGACTCTCGATGCCAGTCGCAGTTCTGGCGCATTCGTCGATCGCGGGATTGACCCCGCCGCCCGAATCTTCCTTGGGCGGTCGCCTTCTAGCTGTCACAAATCGCTTGCGGGAGGAGGCTGGCCTATCTGCATTGACGCGCTTGAATGACGGCTGGGCTGGACAACCGGCGCTAGTGACGACTATCCCTGAATTAGACCCCGCCGCCACAGACGCAGGCGCGCTTGTGCGCTATGTAGGGCCTATCTTCGAGCGCTTCCCCGATATGGACTGGAATTCTCCCTGGGAGGCTGGCGATGACTGCCCACTCGTCCTCGTCAGCTTCACGACGACCGGGCTCTGGGACCAGCGTGGACGCATACGCAACACGCTCGATGCGATCTGCGATGAGCCTGTTCGTGTGCTAGTGACGGCAGCGGACCCTGGAGATATCGGCGCGATTCCTGCCAACGCGGTGATTCGGCAATTTGTGCCGCATGCGGCGGTATTGCCCGCAGCGGCGGTCACTGTGACGCACGCGGGTCATGGCACGGAGAGCGCGTCTCTTGCCTATGGCGTTCCCATCGTCGCTCTTCCCAATGCGTCGGCGGACCAGCCGTTCTTGGCGGCGACGCTCCAGCGCCTTGGCGCCGGTCTCGCGCTCGATGGCGAATCGGAGCCTGAGGCCGTTCGGTCGGCGGTACGAGCGATTATGACGCAACCATCCTATGCCACCGTTGCGAAGACGCTGGCTGCCGCCATTCATGCCGCGCCAGGGATCAATGGCGCGACGGCCGAGTTGGAGCGGCTTGCTCTGGCCGCAAGATCCTGACATCGCCGAGAGCGATCAATACTGCTCTTTGGGCTTCTCCAACTCGTTGCGCTCGAGTTCCTTCTGCAACAACTGGAGCATGTGTCGCTTGGCCTCGACGGTCCCGGCCTGTTTGATCGCCTCGGTCTGCCCAGCCGTCGTGAAATCTTGCTCGGTGATGTTGTCGGGGCTGCCCATGTTGTCGTAGGGCCGGTTGCAGCCGCAGGTGTAGCACATCTCGCGCGCTCCTTGCACTCATGTGGTCTAGCATGTACTCGAAGAGAGTACTGGCATAGTCTACGCCGCGCTCGTCAGGAAACGCAAGATTGCTCCCTAAGAGTCGAACCAGGCTACAAGCCGTACATTTGACTGGCCAAATCGGTCCGCCAGCAACCTCATCATGTCAAAAAGCGCTGCCCATCCGGCGTTTAGGGTGATCCGATCCTCAAGCTCAGCGCCAGAGTCGGTAATGTGGACCATGACGCCGTTGCGTTCTTCCCAGGGAATCGCGTCAAGCTCGTTCCACACGATCCACGAAGGTGAGACAACGGCGCCATCATCTGCGTCACGCCAGGCCTCTTCGGATAAATCATCAGGCAGCCCACGGCCGGCGGCAAGGGGTGGAACATCGCTGATTTTTCCACGTCCGAAGAGTAGGTGGAACATCTCGTAATGGCGCTCCACCAGCATATATATGCTAATTACCCCGCCCCAATAACGGCGACTGTTGTCCTCCTCATACAGTCTCTCTACCCATCCATGGATGTCGATGCCCATACTCCGTACTTTCCATTCACTCGCCTGTAGGTGGCTCTTCCCAGGTGACGGTTGTGGCGGCAGACGCATCCTGTGGCGCAGGCGCTGGACTGGTCTGCTGCGGCGTTGGCTGCGTCGTGGCGGGCGTGGACGAGCCTGTCGAGGATGCGTCTGAAGATGCGGCTGGCGCGGTGAGGTTGCGGCTGACGAAGTAGACGACGAGGCTGCCAGCGAGCGTGAGTAGCAGGATGTCGAAGCCCCAGATTGGCGGCGCGCTCCAGTTGGCTGGCCCGCGCAGGAAGAGCGCCAGCGTAACCACTGCCGCCGCGACGAGCGCGAGCAGTTTCGCGTTCAGTGGCGCGTGGACGCCGCGCCGCAGCAGGACGAGCAGCAGCGTGAGAACCGTCACGATAACGATGGGTCCGATTGGCGCGATGTCGTCCAGCGCCTTCTGCGCCGAGGCGGGCAGCAGGGACTGGAGCAGCGAGACCAGCACGGCGTTGAGTATAAACAGCAGAATGGTGAGTGCGAAGGTAGGCACAAACGCCAGCACGCCAAACAGGCCCGGCGTCAGGATATCGGGCAGGGGCACACTCGCGTTGGTTGGGAGCAGCCGGCTGAAGACGATCAGCCCAGCGCCGACCAGCATCACCGCGAGGCCGGCGAAGTAGAGGCCGAGGAAGGAATTGTCCCCTCTGACGCGCACATCTTGCAGGCCCCAGATCCAGACAGCCGCGATGAACGCGCTACCGATCAGGAACATATACAACCCTACCGCGACGAGCGCGGCGAAGTTGCGTGCGACGCCGCCGAAGGAGAAGAGCGCGGAGAGATAGGCGCAGCAGCCACCGACGAGCAAGACGAAGCCAAGGTAAAACAGCCAAACGAAGGCGTTGGGATCTGGCCGGTCCGCGGACACGAGCAGGATAGCGGGCGAGAGAATTGCCATACGGATAGCTCCTGTGTGGATGATGATCTCTCATGAGATATGGCGAATGACGCGCATATGGTCTGAACGGTGTATCGCTCTAACGCTCGTCCTCGCGCGTGGGGCCATTAGGCCCATAGCGCGGCAGCGGCGGACGCGACCACTCCGACCAATCCTGCTGCTCCGGCCACTCGTCCTGAGCGTCCTGTTGAGGCGCGGGCATCTTCGCCGTCTCCTCTTCGTCCTCGTCGCCGTACTGGCCTGCAGGCGCATATCCACCAGAGAGGCTTCCCGACCCGGCGCTGCGCCCGGAGCCACTGTCATAGACTGCGGGCGGCTGCGACGGCCTCTGATCTTGCAGGACGGCGCGGATGCGGGGATCGATCTCGTCGTACTCCGGCCCGGTGAACTTCTTCGTCACCCGCGGGCCGGGCTGCGATGGCGATTGCTGTGGCGGGCTGCCGCTCGCCGCGAGGTCGCCTGCGCGTCCCGCGCCCCAGGGGTCAACTGGCCCGCTCGCGCCGGTGAGGTCGGCGGGCTGCGCCTCCGGTGGAAGCTGATACGCTGGGGCGGCGGTCTGTGGCCGCAGCGCCTGACGCGCCACCTGCTCGTAGAATTCCACCCATGCGAGCAACTCATCTGGTCGCGCCAGCCGGTGCAGGTTGACGCGCACCTGCCGGCCCATCCCGCGAATCACCAGGTATTCTGGTACCTGTGGCGCCCACTCGAAGCTCTCGACACGGCTGTCCGCGCGCGCCGCCACCAGCAGCAGGAGATGGCCGAACAGGATGCCGATGCGGTAGAGCAGT
>DATAOM010000180.1:0-9463 GCA_036265775.1 Ktedonobacterales bacterium
CTCCGGCGAGAGCCCGACGAGCGTAGCGCTGGCGCTGGCGGCGCTGGGCGTGGACGTAATTGGCAGCAACTGTAGCGTCGGCCCGGCGGGGATCGAGGACACGATCCACGAGATGGCGGCGGCGCTGCAGACGGTCATCCCAGCGGGCGATCAGGTTCCGCTGCTCTCGGCGCAGCCCAACGCCGGCCTGCCCGCGCGCGTCGAGAACCGCTTCCTCTATGTCTCGACGCCAACCTATTTCGCCGACTACGCGCGGCGCTTCGCCGAGGCGGGTGTGCGGCTGATCGGCGGCTGTTGCGGCACGACGCCTGCGCACATCGGCGCGATGCGCACGGCGCTGAAGGATTACCTGCCCTCGACCACGACGAACTTCACCGTCACACTGCCGCCAAGGCGAACGGCTCCGGACATCACGACGGAGACCGAACAGCTAACGGCCAGTGGCTCGCGGCTGCGGCGCACACTTGAGGCCGGGCGCTTTGTCGTCAGTGCAGAACTGGACCCGCCGAAGGGGCTGAACCCGCAAAAGATTCTGGATGGCGCGGCCCACCTCAAGAGCCAGGGCGTCGAGTTCATCAACATCGCCGATAGCCCGATGGCGCGTGTGCGCATGAGCTGTCTGGCGCTGGCGCGGCTCATACTGGAGCGGCTGGATCTCGAGCCGATCATCCACTTCACGACGCGTGACCGCAACCTGATGGCGATCCAGTCCGATCTGCTGGGCGCGCATGCGCTCGGCGTCCAGAACATCCTCGCGCTGACCGGCGACCCGATGCACGCCGGTAACTATCCGAACCTGACCGGCGTCTGGGACGTGGATTCGGTAGGCCTGCTGCGCGTCCTACAGGGGCTGAACGAGGGACGCGACGCGGCGGGCGCCTCGCTTGGGCAATCGGCTGGATTCTTCCTAGGCGCGGCGCTCAACCTGAATATGGAAGACAGCTACATTGACCTGGAGCGCGAGCGCAAGCGCAACAAGCTCTATGACACAGTGCCCGACGGCAAAGGACGCCTCACCGAGACGGAGCTGGAGCTACGCCGGCTGCGAATGAAGCTGGATGCGGGCGCGCAATACATCATGACGCAGCCAATCTACGATATGGCGCCACTGGAGGCCTTCTACAAAACGTTCGGGCCGGTAGAGGTTCCCATGATCCTGGGCATGATTCCACTACATAGCTCGAAGCATGCCGAGTATTTGCACAATGAGGTACCAGGCATCACGATTCCTGACGAGGTGCGCGCGCGGCTGCGCGAGGCGGGCGATCATGGCCGCGAGGTGGGCATCGAGCTGGCACATGACGTCATCACCACCGCGCGCGACCGTGGCTTGATTCAGGGCTGCTACCTGATGCCTTCATATGGCCGCTACGACCTGATCGGCGAACTGGCGCGCGAGCTGCTCCATACATCTGAGCCGCAGGAGGTCGAGGCGCGTTAGACCGCGCGCGCAAGAACAAAGGGGCGCAGATGGCTGCGCCCCCTTTCATGTACGACCGCACAGACTACTGCAGCACGTCGCGCTTCCAGGTGAGGTAGAGCGAGACGCCCAGGAAGATCGCGCTGTAGATCAGCGTCACGACAATGGCATGCGTCGCGTCGAACGGCGCGCCACCTGGGCCTCCACCAAACGCGGCGCTCAGGTCAGGCAAATTCCGCTTGGGCAGCACCGTCGACGCCAGATTCGTCAGGTTCGTCCCCAGGAAGTAGTGGGTGACGTCTGACCAGGACTTGTTTTGTGTCGCTCCTGCGACGCCTTGCAGAATCGTGCTGACAATGCCCTCGGCGAACCAGTACGCTAGCGCGGCGACCAGGCCAAAGGCGAGCGAGCGCGAAAGCACCGTGAAGAACGCCGCCAGCAGCATGGTTACGACGAGGTTGTAGAGGATGGTCAGCAGATACGCTCCGGCGTCCGACCAGAGGTAGCTTGGAATGTGTCCCAGCAGCGCGTCGCTCTTCCCCTGCGCAGCGGCGGCCACGATCAACTCGAGAATATTTAGTCCAAGAATGACGAGCAGTGCGATCAACCCTGCGATCAACAGCGCGACGTACTTGCCGGCCAGCAGGCGAATGCGTCCGACGCCACGCCCTAGCACGATACGGATCGTTCCCAGTTGATACTCGACCGAGATCAACAGCACCGTCAGGAGCGCGATGACCAGGCCGGAATACTCGCGCACGTTCGATAGCAGCAGCGTCATCATCACATAGGGGATCGCCTCAGCCGGAATCGTTGGAGCGGGCGGCTGGCCAGGTCCGCCTGGTCCCTGGGGACTCGTCAGACCGTTAATGACGAAGAAGTACGTGATGCCGTTGAGGAGCAGCATCAGCAGGCCAATGCCGAGCAGGCTGAACCAGACGGCGCGTCGCCAGCCAGTCTTCTGCAGCTCCGCGCGCACGATGCCGAGAAAGGAAGGGCTACTTGGCGTGATGCCCGCGCCAATCGCGGCGACCCTCTGCGCCGTGTCCGCTGTTGTCATTGGGCGCCTCCTGCTGTTGGTGTCGTAGTCGTGGCAGTCGCGCCATTAGGGGCCGCGCCAGTCAGGCGCAGGAAGACGTCTTCCAGACTCTCGCTCTGCTCCATGATGAGGTCCGGCGCGTGTCCCGCCTGCGAGAGGAAGAGGTTCAGGCTACGGCCTTCGCCATCTGGAGATGGCGTGAGCAGATAGCCATTGGCGTCGATCTGCGCTGAGGAGCCCCAAGGCTGCGCCTTGACCAGCGCCAGCGCCTCCGCTGGCTCGCGGACCTTGACGGCAAAACCGCCCTGTGTCTGTGTCAGCGCCTCGACGGTGGATTCCGTCACCAGCCGCCCGTTGTTGATGATGGCGACGCGCGTGCAGATCTGCTGCACCTCGGTCAGCACATGGCTGGAGATGAAGACCGTCTTGCCCTGCGCGGCGAGCGCGCGCATCAGGTCGCGGATCTCGACGATACCGGCAGGGTCGAGGCCGTTCGCTGGCTCGTCGAGGATTAGCAGATCAGGATTGTGCAGGAGCGCCATCGCCACGCCCAGCCGCTGCTTCATGCCCAGCGAGTAGGTACGCACACGGTCTTTCTGCCGCTCGCGTAGCCCGACGACATCCAGGATAGCGTCAATGTGGGAATCAGGAATGCCGCCGAGCGCGCTCGCCATCGTGCGCAGGTTGTTGCGGCCCGACATATAGGTGTAGAGCGCGGGCGTCTCGACCAGCGCGCCCACACGTGGCAACACTTCGGAAAGATGCTGCCCGATGTCTTTGCCGAGCACCTCGACGGACCCGCTCGTCGGCGCGATCAGGCCGAGCGCCATGCGAATCGTCGTCGTCTTGCCGGCGCCATTAGGGCCGAGGAAGCCGAAGATCTCGCCACGCCTTACATCCAGGTTGAGGTTGTCCACGGCGAGCCGCGAGCCATAGCTCTTGGAAAGGTTCTGTGTGCGCAGCACGACTTCGCTAGGTCGTGTCAGCGCCGGTTGTGTTTGCGCGCTAGGGGCAGTCATAGATAGGGCGCTCCTCATGTCTAGTGTCTCTGCAGAGTGCGAGGCAGAGAGCGAGCGAAGCTCATCTTTCGCGCAGCCGCCCCTATCATACCACTCCCTACACTACCACTCCCTACACCACCACTCCCTACAGCGCCAAAGCCCATCCGCTTGCCAGAGATGGAGAAGACATCACGCCGCGCACCGCGCCAGCATCGCCTTCAGGTCAGTAAGGGCGACTGAAATCTCTGGCTGAGGTACGCCGGGGCCTGGTTCGTTGGGATCGCCAGCCTGTTGGATGATGACCTTGCCGTTGGCGTCAATCGGGAAGGCGTAAGAGATGAGCAGAGTATCGGCGGGTGTCATCCCCTTCCGGGGCGCAGGCGTTGTGATGACAAGGATGTAGTGTCCACCAATGCCTTGCAGTTGCGGGTAACCATCCATACGATAGCTATCTTGACCGACCTGCCCGCCAATCGTCATGTACGCTTCGCCGGGCAAGAGGCTGTGGACGCGCAGGGACGTGAAGGAAGAGAACATCACGGGCGTGTAGATGAAATAGCCCTGCCGCATGATCTCTCCGCCAGTCGCGATGGGCGGGCGTTTCCCATTCGAGGTGTTCCAGCGAGCGTCTCCATGCGCGCCCACGACAACCTCGGCGACGCCGGCGATGAACGTTGGCATGCACAATTCTTCGGGCTTGGTGAACTGGACACGATCAACCACTCCAGCAACATGCACTGTAGGGAGCGGCGTCGGTTGCGCCCTTGCGAGCGCGTATTGCTGCGTTGCGGTCGTGGGTTGCCCACAGCCTGCAAGAGCGCCCAGCGCTAGTAGCGTCAGAATGCCAGCCACGAGGAATCCTCGAAAGCGCATACTTTTTCTCTCAATCGCGCAATACCTGCGGGAAATCATCAAGAGAATAGACTGCTATCAGCGTGCGGTAGTTCCCTCATCATACTACTCCATGCTGTCAGCCAGTCGAGTGCTTGCCCCTGTGAACGCGCGCATGCTATGGTACGGCTACCTTCGTCGCTGCCCATTTCGCGCTCAAAGGAGAAGCCTGCCATGCCCAATGAAGAGACTTCCAGCACGACTGCGCCCGTGAGCGGGCCGCGTCCCGTGCGCGCGCCACGTGGCAGCGAGATCAGTTGCAAGGGCTGGCAGCAAGAGGCGGCGCTGCGCATGCTCATGAACAACCTCGATCCCGAGGTGGCCGAGCGCCCGGACGATCTGGTGGTCTACGGCGGCTCCGGCAAGGCTGCGCGCAACTGGGACTGCTTCGACGCTATCGTGCGCTCGTTGCGCTCGCTGGAAGGCGACGAGACGCTGCTGGTGCAGTCGGGCAAGCCGGTGGGCATCTTCCGCACGCATCCCGGCGCGCCGCGTGTGCTGATCGCCAACTCAAACCTCGTGCCACACTGGGCCAACTGGGACGAGTTCCGCCGCCTGGAGGCGCTGGGGCTGACGATGTACGGCCAGATGACCGCTGGCTCGTGGATCTATATCGGCAGTCAAGGCATCGTGCAGGGGACATACGAGACCTTCGCAGAGGCCGCGCGCCAGAAGTACGGCGGCTCACTCAAAGGCACGATCACGCTGACCGGTGGACTTGGTGGCATGGGCGGCGCGCAGCCGCTCGCCATCACGATGAATGAGGGTGTTTGCCTCGCGGTGGAGGTGGACCCGGCGCGCATCCAGCGAAGGCTCGACACTGGCTATCTCGATGAGATGGTCACCGATCTGGACGAGGCGCTGCGTCGCGCCGAGGAGTACAAAGCGCAAGGTCTCGCGCGCAGTATCGGCCTGCTCGGCAACGCCGCCGAGGTCTTCCCAGAGATCGTCCGCCGTGGAGCGCGGATGGATCTCGTGACCGACCAAACCTCCGCGCACGACGCGCTCAACGGCTATATCCCCGCCGGGATGACGCTCGACGAGGCGGCGGAGCTGCGCCAGCGCGATCCGCAGGAATACGAACGCCGCTCTCTGGAATCTATGGCCGAGCACGTGCGTGCGATGCTCGACTTCGACGAGATGGGCGCGGTCGTCTTCGACTACGGCAACAACCTGCGCGGGCAGGCGCTACGCGCGGGCGTCGAGGATGCCCTGCACTTCCCCGGCTTTGTGCCAGCATTTATCCGCCCGCTCTTCTGTCGCGGCAAGGGTCCCTTCCGCTGGGTTGCGCTCTCCGGCGACCCCGAAGACATCTACCGCACTGACGAGGCGATCCTACGTCTCTTCCCGGAGGATGAGGCCCTCGCCCGCTGGATGCGCATGGCGCGTGAGCGCATCCATTTCCAGGGCTTGCCCGCGCGCATCTGCTGGCTGGGCTATGGCGAGCGCGACAAGGCGGGGCTGGCCTTCAACGAGTTGGTGCGGCGCGGCGAGGTCAAAGGTCCCATCGTGATTGGGCGCGATCACCTGGACTCCGGCTCGGTCGCTTCGCCCTACCGCGAGACCGAGGCCATGCGCGACGGCTCCGACGCTATCGCCGACTGGCCCATCCTCAACGCGCTGCTGAACACGGCGAGCGGCGCCTCGTGGGTCTCGTACCACCACGGCGGCGGCGTCGGCATCGGCTACTCGCTGCACGCGGGCGTGGTGATCGTCGCCGACGGCACGGACGAGGCGGCGGAGAAGCTAGCGCGTGTGTTGACGAACGATCCCGGCACGGGCGTGATGCGCCATGTGGACGCAGGCTATCCTGAAGCCATCGAGACGGCGCGCGAGCGTGGCGTCAACATCCCAATGCTGTAACGTTGACGCCCCACGCAATGAACGCAGAAGGTTGCGCCGCTTCCAATCGCGTAACAGACATGGAATCTGAGGCTGTTTGACATCGCGTAGCGGCGCATCTTTCCATGCTGACCGCCGATGTGCTTGCGAGCGGCATCACAGCAATTGTGAGAATGTGGATACTTGCTCCGTAATTACAAGTGACATGAGAAGATGGCTGGAGCTAGACGCTCGCGAAAAAGCGGCGTCCTTGTGGATGGGAAGAGTCTCGGTCGGTGCGGTGGGATGCTTGCCTCTCGCTGGCGGGAGCGCTTCTACGTCTTCTTTCAGTCATACCGCGGCAGCGGAAGAGCTTATTCGGAGAAACCCGCTTTCTCGCCGATCATCGTGCGTTACGAGTGGGTCCTAGATCGGTTCTCATTGCCCGTCATGACGTTGAGATTCAACCTCGCATACAAGTGAGCTCCAACGTCAGCGCTCCTTCGCGGCGCTCGGTGTGGCTGTCTACCGCCATGTGTGACGCCACACGCGATGCCACATGCGATGCCACACGCGATGCGAAAGGGAGCGACAGATGAACAGCAATGGCGCGTCACTATCTCCAGAGGCGGATGCAGGCGCGGCGCCACGACGTCCAAATGGACTTATCATTGGTCTCGCGATGATCTTCGGAGTGGCTGCCTTTGCCTGGGCAGGATTCCTGGGCAACCCCGAGGATAAGGAAGCGACCGTCCTTATCCGCGAGCCCTGGCTTCTCTTTCTCTGGCTCTGCTTCCTAATGGTCATCGTCGAGCTGACCATCATCCAGACGACCTATCAGGATCAGATGGCCGCGCGCGCGGCGCGGCGCGAAATCCTCGCCATTACCTTCATCTCGATCCTCGCCGTCGTTCTCATTCGCCTGATCAGCCACAACGACGCCAGTTTGACAGCCATGCACGACTTTTTCGACATCATCGGCAAATGGCTGAGGGACAATCTGCAATGGACCTTGTTCCTGCTCAACCTCCTCCTCATCCTCATCTACTGGGTTGGCCTCTGGGGAGCCCGGCTGTGGCGGGTATGGAAGGGTCAGCAGAACAACGAGATCTCTGGTGAGCAACTTGCGGGAGATTTTCTCATCGGCATCGTGCTCTCGATGCTGGTGACGCCTCTCTTCTCTCCTGTGATCCTCCAGTACATCATGCATGACAAGGCAGTTGGGCCCTGTGACGCTCTCTGGCTTCCGCCAGCTATTGATTCCCATTGTGATCCCGCCGCTGGATCGCTACAGGCCTCCACCCTCTTCTTCTTCGATCTTATTCTTCAGCCGTGTCTGTACCTGGCCGCCGCATTAGGGGTTGTCTTGTTCACGAGCGTGGTGAAAGCAGTGAATAAGGGAGCGCTTCTCGATTTTGTCGGGACGTTCCCAGAAGTCATCAAGGAGGTTGGGAAGCGCCTGACGTGGCCGGTTCTGCTGATGCAGTTGCGCGTCTTCTGGCCGATAGGGATCTTCGGAGCCGTCGGCGCGGCGGCGTTGAGCGCCATGTTCATACAGGCTTACCTCTATCACATGTATGTGCTCTGGCACAGCTGTAATGTCGTTCCGCTTGATCCTACCCGTCCGTTCGCCGACTGTGGTCCCCAGCTCAATCACAACGGCACGATTTTCTGGCTCGACACAGACTGGTCGAACTATTTGACGCGGTTGAAGGGCCTCGGCGCGGCGACAGGGGCTTTGGTGGCCGCTACCGTCGCCGTGACGCTACGAGTCTACTCGCCGCAACCGACAACTCCATCGGACTGGCAAGGAGAGGCGCGCAAACAAATTACCTTCTTGGGAGGGGTGTTTGTGTTGTCTTACTGGATGTTCTCCCTCATGCTTTCCATCGGCAACCAGATTGGCATCTGGGTTATCAACGCCAAATTTGGCTCAGGAAGCCCGGATGCGCCTGGCTGGTTGTGGGCGCCGTTTATCCAGCCTGACCCTATAGCTGTCCCTTCGCTCCTGATCTTCCTGGTCTTCTTGTATCTGAGATGGCGGCGGAACAGGAAAACCAGTGTCGGCGTGGGAAGCCAGCCCCAAGCAGCCCTTTGATCCTCCATCCGCGCCAACGCTTGTAT
Organism: Ktedonobacterales bacterium; assembly: GCA_036265775.1. Lineage (GTDB taxonomy): Bacteria > Chloroflexota > Ktedonobacteria > Ktedonobacterales > JADMIN01 > DASWAC01. Next base: position 8,297 of record DATAOM010000180.1, read on the forward strand.
CTGCTATAGTGTGGCAGGGGGAAGGATAACCCCTGCCAGTAGCGCGCCATACAAGGAGGTCAGACATGACGCAAGATACCGATGTGATGCATGGCACAAACTATCCCAAGGAAACAATGGTCGCCATCGCAGATGATCGCGCGACAGCCGAACGCGCCGCACAGGCGCTACGCGTCGCTGGATTCTCCGACGACGACATCTATCTGCTGAACGGGCGCGAGGCGTGGGAGAAGATCCAGCAGAAGAAAGCCGACCGCAACGTCTTCGAGCGCATCTTCGACAACATCCAGGAGATGGACGCGGAGAGTGGACGCAACAGCCCACAGGATTACCTGGCCGCACTCAAAGACGGACGCTCGAACGTCATCGTGCGCGCGCGCGACGATGAGAGCCGCCATCGCGCGTACGAGGCGCTAAAGAACTCCGGCGCGCACAACATCACGTACCAGTGGCGAGCGGTGATCGAGGATCTGCCGGAGGGCAACATCGAGCGCCCCGAGCAAAACTCCTAGCGAGGCGCCGCTCGCAAAGCAATGAGAACATCACGTAGACCGTCAGGATAGAGTGGCGTCTCGTCGGTACACTCGTCGAGGCGCTTCCAGGCGGTCGGCACACGCAAGTCAGCGTCGACAGCTATCAGATCATCGCAGGCGTAGAATGTCTTATCGGTGAAGTCGGCCTGGAAGAGCAGAATGATCTCGTGTCCCGGCTGATCGTCATAGGTGAAGATATTTTCCAGCGTTTCGAGATACCGGATATTGACCAGTTCGGCGCCTAATTCCTCGGCGAACTCGCGGATGAGGGCGTCACGGGCGCGCTCGCCAAACTCGACGCCACCACCAAGCGGGCGGTAGAAGGTCTGGCGCTTGGAGGGATCACAGCCCTCCATCAAGAGCAACTCCTCGCCGCGCCAGATGATCCCCAGCGCGAGTACGCGAATCTGACCAGGTCTCATAGAAATGCGGCAAGGAGACCCCGGCTTCAGTCGGAGGGCGAATTGCCGCACCTCCTTTCCATTTCTACCTGCCTGTGATAGACTAGTGAACCATCATGCGGATAACCGCGAGCGACGCGCCTCAAAGCTAGCGATGGCAGGGGCATAGGCCGCAAGGCCGGGGTATAGTGGGTGTCCCAGGCGCGTTGACGGGTCGGACTGCCCCACTCGGT
>DATAOM010000181.1:0-2636 GCA_036265775.1 Ktedonobacterales bacterium
ATCTGTGGCCTATCTGAACGACGGCCATCTCTGGCCTCCCCGCACACTCATCGAAGGCGCCGCCGCCGCGGTGGGCGTCCTTGCCGCCTACGCCGCTGGGTTGACGATGTTGCTTCGCGAAGCGCTCCGCACCGCGCTGACCGTGGAACGCGGCGCCGTCAAGGGGGTCGAACACGAGGTTTCGGGCGCCGAGCGTGAGCTTGCGGGCGCCAGACGCTAGTACTTGGCAGCGCTCAATGAGCAAGTACCTGCGCAAGCGGGTAGTGACGGGAGAGGGATATCCCTCTCCCACCTCCATCTCACCCCAAGCCCCCACAGCCCCCACAGCACCCAAAGCCACGAAGTGGCAGCGAGCAGGACATGCGCGCCCGCGGCTTGGCCCGACCTCTCGCCGCCCAATCACTGATGAGCGCGCATGACGCCCTGCGCCGCGCCCCTTACGCTCCGTGGGAACGCTTGCGCGCGAGACGACGGCCCTACTACGCCATAGAGCAGCGACCCCAGCGGACTCAGCAAGAACACCACGATAAACCAGAACCAGCGCCTGATATGCGCCGTCTTCACCAGCCCCAACAGCCATGCGAGCAGCGCCACCGCAATGCCAGCGAGGTAGAGCGCGAGGCCCGCGGTCGCCGCCTGACTGCCAGAGGTCAGGCATGCGGGCGCCTGCGGGCTGCTACTATTGATGAGCGGCTGGCACGCCTGCGCCTGCGCGGCGAAGGCTGGCCCATACTGAATGAACGCCAGACTCAGCAGGACAATAGCTCCAAGACTCAGCAGTGCGATAACCAGTTTCATACAATCCCCACCCTTCCCGGAGGCGTCCAACATCTCAGATAATCACCGCCACCTCGCTCCAAGGCTGAGGAATCTGACATGTGGTGAACGGTGAACCGTGAGCAGTGCGTTTCGACCTCCCGTAGCGCATTCCCAATCTCTTCAACCCCACAACCTCCGCCACAACCTCCCCTGTGTCATGTCTGCTGTCATGTCTGCTGTCATGTCTGCTGTCAGGGCTGCTGTCATGAGCGGTGTTGTGTCTGCCTGCTCGTCTTGACGTGGCAATATCTGTGCCAACCGGGCGAACGTCTCTGGCGCCGCCATGCGTCAGCGCCACCATGCAGCGACGTGAGATCGAGGAATCAAAGCCCCCGCGCGACCTGCGACAAGAAGCGCATAATACGCAGAGGGATAGAGCGCGAAAGACGGGCGCCCTACCGCCGTGTCATGCCGTTTTCATGCCGTTTTCATGCCGTTTTCAGGAGGATACTCATTCATGGACTCGATACACAGAGACTCTGAGATGGAGAAGCGCGCGCGTCTGGACTGGCGCACGAAGCTCATCCATCCCCAGGTAGGCGCGCCGTCGGGCTTTCACTCGCTGGCGACCCCGACCTACCGTGGCTCGACCACTCTCTTCGAAAGCGCGGCGGATGTCACCGATGACTGGGATCAGACGCGCAGACCCTATAGCTACGGCCTCTACGGCACCCCAACGACCTTCGAGTTGGCCGCGCGCCTCGCTGCTCTGGAGGGCGGCGAGCAGTGCTTCCTGACCCCCGGTGGACAGGCTGCAATCGCGCTCATCTACTTCGCCTTCGCGCGTGCAGGGGGCCACGTGCTGCTTCCCGAGAGCGCGTATGGCCCCAACCGCGACCTGGCCGACCGCTTGCTGGCGCGGCTCGGCATCGCAACCGAATACTACGACCCGTTGCTGGGCGCCGGGATCCGCGCCCTGATCCGCGACAACACCCAGTTGATCTGGTGTGAAAGCCCGGGTTCCGTCACCATGGAAGTGCAGGATGTGCCTGCGATTACGGCAGCCGCCCGCGCCGCTGGCGTCGTCACCGCACTGGATAACACGTACGCGGCTGGCGTCTTCTTCGATGCCTTCGCGCACGGCATAGATGTGACGATGCAGGCGCTGACGAAATATGTCGGCGGCCACAGCGACCTGCTCCTGGGGTCGGTCACCGTGCGAGATCCCGCGCACTACCAGGCGCTGGGCGACGCGCATCAACTTCTGGGCATGGGCGTCTCGCCCGACGACTGCAGTCTGGCGCTGCGCGGGATGCAGACATTGGCGGTACGCCTGAACCAGCTCGAGGAGACGACGCTCGCGGTGGCCCGCTGGTTCGCCGACCAGCCGGAGGTCGCGCTGACGCTCCATCCAGCGCTTCCTAGCTGCCCTGGCCACGACGTCTGGCAGCGCGATTTCACCGGATCATCGAGCGTCTTCTCGGTCGTCTTCGCGCCAGAGACGCCAACGGATGCGCTCATCCGCTTCATTGACCGCCTCCGCCTCTTCAAGATCGGCTATAGCTGGGGCGGGGTGACGAGCCTGGCCATGCCCTTCTTCGACCTCAGGCGTAGCTACCGCGCCTACGGCAGTCGGATCGTCCGCTTCAACGTCGGCCTCGAAACCGCCAGCGATTTGATCGCCGATCTTGAGCAAGGGTTCTCTGCGCTTCGCCATTGAGTCCGCGTCCCGCACGCGCCTGCTACGCCTGTCTGCGCAATGACCCACAGGCGCATCAAGCGCCAGCATGCTCAGAAGATGCGCCGAGTGGCCCAACACGTCGGCCACTCGGTTGACGCACCGGCCCAGCACGCCGGCTGGCCCCTTGCCTTCACCT
>DATAOM010000182.1:0-1672 GCA_036265775.1 Ktedonobacterales bacterium
CAGTTGTCCAGCCATCGGTAGGCGGCATAGTGAGATAGGACACGGATCAGCATGCAGTTCGCGTTGCGGGGCGGCGGGGTCGCCGAAATTCGTGGAGATACCCTCGTCGCGGGCGATCAGACCTATCCTGTGCGCGACATCGCGTGGGTGGGATTGGTCGTCGATCCTGCCACCGCCACGCCTGGCGCGCCACCGAATCCTGCGGTTGGCATTCAGATGCGCGATGGCTCACACACGGCGCTGGCGCCGGCAGACCCACCTGACGCCTGGCGGCTCCTTGGCGCGATTCATGAGGCCCGACCCGACCTGCGCAGCCCCGTCCCGCCGCCACCCGGCGCACAAGCGCCAGGCGCGCAGCGTCCTGGCATGCAGCCGCCTCCGCCGTACGGTTATCCGCCTTATGGCTACGCGCCGCCGAGACCTTCCAATTCAGACAATGTGCTTGCGGGGCTGGCGCACCTGAGCGTGTTCTTCGCGCCAGTCATTTTCCCGCTCATCATCTGGATCGCCACGCGCAAATCCTCGCCATACACATCTTATCAGGGAAAACAGGCGTTCTTCTTCCACCTGTTCTTCTGGGTGCTGAGTGTCGCGGCAGTCGCCGTCTTCATCTTCTATGGAGGGTTCTTCGGGCCAAACTCGCCTTTCTTCTCTCCGATCGGTTCTAGCAGCCCGAGCGACTTCTCGCCTTTCTTCGTGATCCTTGGCTTTGACGCGATACTTGGCATATTAAGCCTCGTGCAGACTATCTTCAGCATCATCGGAGCGGTACAGACATTCCAGGGCAAACCATTCCACTACCCACTGCTCGGCTGGCTCTGAGCGCTTCATGCGACGCTCCATGCCCCGGCAAGTGATATGCTGATGAACAAAGGCGTCACTGGGAGTATCTGCGCGCGTATAGTGCGAAGGAGCGGCGCGAAATGGGTCTCTACGTCGATAGCGCGTACATTGACGATGTGACGAGCATCAGCGAGTCTTTTCCCATCGCCGGCGTCACGACCAACCCGACGATCTTGCTGCGCGCGCTCGAACGCGGCCAGAAGCTGAACGATATTGAGATACTTCAGCGGCTCCTCGACGACACTGCTGGCCTCGTCTTCATGCAGCCGACGGCGCCAGACGCCGGGCATCTGCGCGCGGCGGCATCCCGCTATATTGACTTCAATCCCGACCGGGTCGTGCCGAAGCTACCGCCGACCGAGATAGGGCTGACCGCGGGACGCGAACTCACACGACAGGGGGCGCGCGTCGCCTATACCGCGACCTGCACGCCAGTGCAGATCTATTGCGCCGCGGAGGCGGGCGCCGCATGGGCGATTCCCTATTACTCACGGATGACCCGCGCTGGTGTGGATCCGTGCGAGCGCATCATGACGATGTCGCGCCTGCTCGCGCGTCAGGGAGCGCACACACGGCTGCTGGCGGCGAGCGTCAAGTCGGCCTCCGATGTCACCGAGGCGCTCACGGCCGGCGCGCATGATGTCACTGCCAGCCCAGAGGTAATCAGATCGCTCTTGCGTGATTCAGTGAGCGATCAGGCGTTCGTCCAGTTCACGGCGGACTGGAGGGCGTTCGAGGATTTGGCGGCGAACGGCGCTACGAGCGAAAAATCGGCTTCTACGTCGCGGTAACGTTGTCGATGAGCCACGCTGAGCCACCGTACTGTGAA
>DATAOM010000183.1:0-4387 GCA_036265775.1 Ktedonobacterales bacterium
ATCTCCGATCTCGGCGCGCTCGGTCGCAAGCTCCAGGTATGCGACAAGCCGGCGCAGCGCGTAACGATACCAGAGTTCTGGCACAATCGCTAGCGCCAGAACCAGCAGTCCCGCCACGAACACAAGTGGTATCTGGATCAGCAGGCTCGTAAGGATGAGCAGCGCGCCGACAAGATAGAGTGGCCGCCTCGCGCGCAGCGTCTCGTCGGTCGCGTCGGCGTCCAGACGCACGCGGCCAAGCGTGTAGCGGTTTTGCCCGCCCATGAGCGCGCTCAGATAAGCGCGTGACTCCCTTGGAGCCGTTCCCCGCGACTGCATGCCGTCCACCTAACGATTGTCGGAACCTAGCGACTCGACTGGAGCCGCCGTCTGCTCCAGCACATCGCGCACGACCTGCTCCGCATCCACTTGGCGCACGCGGCTCTGCGCAGTCAGTGTCAGCCGGTGGGCCAGCGCGGGAACAGCAAGCGCCTTCACGTCATCCGGCTTGACATAGAGCTGCCCATGAATGGCGGCGTAGGCCTGGCTGGCGCGGAACAGCGCGAGTGAGGCGCGTGGGCTGGCGCCAAGCTCAACGGCGGGATGCTCGCGTGTGCCGCGTACAATCGCGAGCATATAGTCGGCGACATCCTGGGTGACCCGTACGCGCCGCACGGTCTCAGCCATACTGATCAGCGTCTCTGCGCTGGCGACGGGGCGCAGTGTATCAAGCGGCTCGGTCTCCTTGAAGCGGAAGAGCATCGCGCGCTCTTCGTCCACACTCGGATACGCCATGCGCAAGCGCAAGAGAAAGCGGTCGAGTTGCGCTTCCGGGAGTGGGAAGGTACCCTCAAGTTCGATGGGGTTCTGCGTCGCGATGAGCAGGAATGGTCGAGGCAGGCGCATGGTCTCGCCATCAACCGTCACCTGTCGCTCCTGCATCGCCTCAAGGAGCGCCGATTGCGTGCGTGGCGTCGCGCGATTGACCTCATCCGCCAGCACAATGTTGGCGAAGAGCGGCCCCTGGCGAAACTCGAACTCGCCAACTTTCTGGTTGTAGAAGCTCAGGCCAGTGACATCGCTGGGTAATAGATCGGCGGTACCCTGGATGCGCGCGAATGTGGCGTCGAGAGAACGGGCGAGCGCGCGCGCTAGCACCGTCTTTCCCAGACCTGGAACATCCTCGATGAGCGTATGCCCCTCGCTGAGGAGCGCAACCAGCAGGAGCCGGATGACCTGGCTCTTGCCGACGATCACGTGATTGACGTTCTCGACAATACCCTGAGCCACGTTCGCGCACGCTTGCGCATCGCTCGCCTGCAGTTCGGGCGTCCGCGCCCCGTCGCGTTGCACGCCATCAGGCGTCACTGCCATAGTCCTGCCCTCATTCCGCTCGTCGCACGCGTTACTGGTTCATAGCGCCCAGCGCTTATGAGACGCTTAAGCTGCGCATGTTTTCACACGAGCAATCGCGTTGGCCGCCACTCATTGTAGCGCCAAGCCACAAGAAAGTTGCGCCTAAGCGGAAATTGGCGCTATATGGCGGCGATCTTCAATGCGCCAAACACGCATCACATGCCTGGAGGCGTTTCGAGCGGCTCTGGGGGCTCCTGCTGAGGCGCGATCATGAACCTGGGCGAAGCCTCAAGGAGCGCCGTAAAGGCGGCGACGACCTGTGGATCGAAATGGGAGGGCGCATGGCTGGTAATCCAGCTCTGTGCCTCAGCAAGGCTCATCGCCGCTTTGTAGGGGCGCGCGGAGGTCAGCGCGTCGAAGACATCGACGACTGTGAGAATACGCGCGCCGAACGGGATCTGCTCGCCAGTCAGGCCATCGGGATAGCCGCTGCCCTCGTACGCCTCATGATGATGAAGGACCACCTCGGAGAGCCATGCTGGGGCGCCGTAGATTTCGAGGATGCGCGCGGCGATGACCGGATGACGCTGCATCTCCAGCCGCTCATCCTGCGAGAGCGCGCTATCCTTGTGGAGGACGGAATTGCCGATCCACGTCTTGCCCAGATCATGCGCCAGCCCAGCCAGCGCAAGGTCTCGCGCAGCGCTGCGCGTCCAACCAAGCGCGCGCGCCAACCGGTTGGCATAAATTGCCACACGGCGGCAGTGGTCGTAAGTGAGCCGGTCGCGCTCTTCGATGCTGCGCGCGAGCTCATAGACGATGTGCTGAGCATGACGCCGCGAGCCTGGGATCATCTGACGGGTATCTGGCACAGGTTGACTCTCTACCAGCAAGTGATTTGGGACATCTGTTCGAGTCCATATAGATGTTACGCGCGAGATGTCTCGTGAGTAACAGGCGTGCCATTGGCGCAACGAAGCATGAATATGCCTGACGCACTCGTCTACACTAGCCTACAACGGCAACACAATTTGGCGGTAACGCGACCTCCAGATGGTCCTGATCACCGACCTCCGGTGGACCCGTCGGAACTCCTGATGACCACCGCACAAGGATGACATCTTAGAGGATTCATGCGATACTCAATCGTTGGAGAAGGTAGTTCCATGACACCTGTGGTTGCTCTCAATACGTGAGCGGCTACCGACCTGGAAGCGATTCAACATGAACCCTCTTGAGCAAGTAACGCAGCAGGTGCTGCTCGGCCCCGCGGTGCGCCAGAATCACGCGCTGGAACACGCGACCATCGCGCTCCTCAGCTCACGTTATCCCGAAAGTCGACTCTCGGGCATCTCGTTCGCGCAGGGATTCTTCATCTTTGGCGAGATTCCCACGCAAGCGATCCGCCCTATCGCCGAACAGGCGCTCGCCAGGCTGCGCGGCGCTGAACCGGAACTGGCGATCCACGAGCGCTGTGGCACGAACCTCGCGGTGACCAGCATGCTCACGGGATTCTCGGCGATGACGGTGGCGCGTTTGCGCAAGCCCTATAATACATTTAGCAACGTGCTGCTGGCCTCGACGGCAGCGCTCGTGCTCTCACGTCCGCTCGGCCTGCTCGTCCAAAGATTTGTCACGACGCGGACGCCGGGCAAGCAGATGCGCATCGTCTCCGTGCGACCGATGACCTTTCTGGGGTCCCCAGCGCACTTTGTCACGACGCAGGATCCAGAAGCGCATTTCCTGGCGACCGCGTGAGTGGCGCCTGAACCGGCTGGAGTGCTTGACGCGCATCGTCAGCGCGTGGTAGCCTCGGCTGGCATGCGGCTCATAGAGCCAGACGCCAGGCTGCGTCTATCGAGCGAGCCACAGACGATGTGTCTGCAACAATTCCTGAAGATAAAGCGTCAATGATCACAGTGCGTCAGATGGCGTTCCCCCACAGCGCTGCGGAGGAGCCAACGGGCAGAGCCGAAGTTATCAGGAAGATAAAGACGTACACGCATGGATGATCGATACGGACGGCGGCCACGGCAGAGCGCTTCGGGCGAGAGGAATGGGGGTCGAGCCGCCAACGCCTCTCGTCCCTCACAAAACGAGGCGGGCAACGGCCTGCTGAGTCGCTATCACGATTCTCCGCCACCGCGCAGAGACGGGCAGGGCCTGCATGGAGACAATGGGCTGCTCGCGCGCGCGCGCCGTTTAGGCGAGAACCTGCGCGCCACCGTCATGGGTCCACGCGTGCCACGGGCGGGCGAGTGGAAGGCGAGCGACTTCTCGCCCGACGAACTTGAGGACTGGGATCATCACGACGCCGCTCCTTTTGACCTGCCACCAGATCCAGACGCGCCAAGGCAGGCGCGCTCATACCGAAATGGATACAGGGAGTCTAGGCCCCGCAGAGCAAACGGTACTGGAGACGCATACCCACGCGCTGGCAATGGGCGGCGCAGCCTCGACGACAATATGGGCTGGGACGACGACGAGGGCGACGTTGGATGGGAGTCAGGGACGTGGGACACCCGTTGGGCGACGTCGATGCAACCCAGTCTCGAATACGCTGGTGGTCGCGATGACTTCGCGGATAGTGGCTTCTGGGCGCCAGGACGTGGAGCGGACTACGACGACCAGCGCTCTGGTCCACTCGCCACCCTCGCCATGATCGCTACGCCGAACGCTGCATTGAGCCGGCGCGCCAGACTGCAGATTCTCATGCGCCGGCGCCCAGCGGCGGCGGCGCTCGTCATCGTCTTCCTGGTCGGACTATTTCTTAGCATCCTGGCGCCGCTCATTCCAATCATTCGGCTCGGCTATGATGTCAGCGACGCCACCTACCATGCTGCGAGCCTGCAGTCTCTCTTCTCTGGCGGCGCCTCGTCGCTGTTGAGCGTGAGCAAGCTCGGCGAGGCAAAGGATCACCTCAACGCGATCCAGCAGGACCTCTATGAGATCGACGGCGTCGTCGGCCTGACGACTGCGCCGCTGAGTTCTGTCAGTCCGACGGTGCGCAACTACCGCCTCCTTATACGCATTGGATACGACCTGACATCCG
>DATAOM010000184.1:0-7874 GCA_036265775.1 Ktedonobacterales bacterium
TCCTTTTCGCCCTCGGAGTTCCCCAAGGCGAAGACGGTGAAGCGCTCGCGCGCCGCCGGGCTGATCTGGTCACGGATATAAGTGACAGCCGCGTCGGAAAATTCGCGGCCACAATTCGGATGGTCGGGCAGGACCAGCGCAACGTTGACGCCACGATCCAGCGCGCTCGCCACAGTATCGAGCAGGCGCTTCATGCGTCTGTCACGCCCAGCCCACAGGGTATTATCCAGTCCTGCGAAGACATCCATCCACAGGTATTGGCTCTCAAGATAGACATAATGGGTGGCGGAGGTGATTGCTCGCAGATACGCGTGATAGATCGTGGAAACGCCTCGACGCGCGAAGGAATAGGTCTTTGGCGGAATGGTACGCACAACTTGCGCTGATACGCCGGTCGCCGTCTGTGGGAGCGCTACTCCCGCAGACTCTGGCCACGTCGCCAGGCGGCGACGCGCGGCGACGTCATTCCACCTTTGAACGATGTTGCGCTCGACATCGCCGACGATGGGACCTTCGAGCCGCGCATGGATGTCGTGCCAGGGATGCGAAGGCGCAGAGCGCGCCGTCGTCCGCTCCATAGACGAGCATGCGTGCGCGTGTGTGTCCCAGCGATCATAGTCGCCGCCCTCGTGCCGTGTCAGGTCGAGCCCGCCAACAAATGCCACCTGACCGTCGACTACCGCGCATTTCTGATGCAATGATTGCGAGAGATGGGTGATCGCGCGACTGCTGCTATCCAGCAAGACCTCGACGCCGACGGCTTCGAGCCGCTTGCGCTCCTCCTGAGGATTATTGGTGAGGTGCATGCCCGCCTGATAGCCATCCCAGAGCAGTACGCCTACGCGCACGCCACGTGCGGCCGCGAATCCCAGAACGTCCGCGACGGTAAGCTTACCTTGCTTCCAATAGGCCAACGCTTCTTCGCCCAACCCCGCGCTCTGCAGTCGTGCGAGCAATCCACGCTCGGCGCGCGCGGACTCGGTGTCCAAAAGCAGGTCCTCGCCACGGATCATTGGCAGGTCGGCGCGAATATCCCAGGCGGCGAGCAAGATCGAGCGTTTGGCGCTCAGAAACGCCATACACATGCTCAGCATCGCGGCGTGCCCATCTATGAGCGGCTCGGCCCGACATCCCTCACGCGCCGGAAAGTCGCCCGTCGTCCACCAGACCCCTGACCGCGCCGCTGCTCTACCGCGCCAGAACCACATACACACCCCTCCAGAAAACAACCTCGCAATAACTTATACAGCAACCAGGGCGCGCACGCCCATGGTAGTCTATGCCAGAGCCGTCACAGAGCGCATGATACAGGTGAGACGGCCTCTGCGCAAATCACTGTCTCTAGAGCGCCTGCCGGTCTTCAACCAGTTCACTGTCTGGCAGTGCTTCAAGGTGCGCCGTGTCGTTGACGCGCATCACGATGATGTAGTCAAATCCCACGTCGAGTTCGGTGATAGAGGCGTTGTCACGCCGGAACTGCCAGCGCTTCTTCAGGTCCAGATCCAGCGCATAGCAGAGCAGGGCCGAGATCACGCCGCCATGCGTGACCCAGATCATGGTCGTGTCTTGTTCTGGTCTGCGCCAACGCTCGAATGCCCGCACCACGCGCCGTTGGAGCGCAAGCGCCGTCTCGCCCCCTGGAGGCGCGCCATGAATCGGGTCACGTTGCCAGAGCGCGAGCGCTTCTGGCTGTCGATCGCGCACCTCGGCATAGGTCAATCCCTCCCACGCGCCAAGTGCGATCTCACGCAAATCGGGATCGAGGCTCAGAGACGCGGACGGACGCGCCGCAATAATCTCCTGAGCCGTCTGTGTCGCGCGAAGCAGATCCGAGGATACGACGGTCGAATACTCTATCGTCCGTAGGCGCTCCGCCACCGCTCGGGCCTGTGTCACGCCATGGTCTGAAAGCGGCGCGTCGGTCTGCCCGGTAAAGCGAGCCTCAGCATTGTGCAAGGTCGCGCCGTGCCGGACGACGATCAACCGCATGCGAACGCCCCAATACTCAGATCATAGATGAGACAAGCTGCGCGACGACCGGAGCCAGTGCAAGGATCGCCACCTCGACCAACTCGTTGGCCGCTCCATACGTGTCGCCGGTCAGACCACCACCGAGCCTGCGACTGGCCCACAGCCCCCATAACAGCGCTACCGTGAGACCTGACACGCCGAGAGTGGCGAGAATGAGCGCACGCTGGGTGAGCGTTCCCTGGGGCGCAAACGCCACCAGCGCCGCCAGCAGCGCCAGCGCCATGCCAGAAGCGCCGATGAGACGCACGCCGCTCGCGCGAAACCCCGAACCAGCGCCACGCGCTCGCACATAGGGAAACAGCGTTACGAGCCAGACCATGGCCCAACGACCGGTGATGATCGCGGCAATCACGGCGAGCCCCCACAGCCCAGGGGACAGCGACTCCAGCGTGACGTAGCGCGCGAGCAGCAGCAGCGCTCCACCGCCGACGCCGTATGCGCCCACACGGCTATCCCGTAGAATATCCAACCGACGCTCGACGGAACGCGCTCCCAGCAGCGCATCACAACAATCGACGAAGCCATCGAAGTGCAGCATGCCGGTAATGAGGAGTAACGTGGCGATTGTGATCACATCGCGTAGACTGCGTGAGAAGATCGGCTCGAGCGCCCAGTTCAGCGCAGCTACGCCCGCGCCTAGCAGCGCGCCGACCAGCGGAAACCAGGGCAACGAGCGACCCATGTCGAGCGCAGCGCCAGGTTGATCAGGTTGGCCCGATACGCTTGTGCGCGCGGTTTTGAATTGTACAGGAATGACCGTGAGAAACTGGAGCGCGAGCAGGAAGCCATTCGCTCGCGGGTGCTTCGTCACGACAGGCGGCTCAGTGCCAAACGGAGGGCGCCCCTGATCGGCGTCAGACGCTTGCGGCTGCATCATGTGCTTAGTGACGTTTCCGGCTCTTCGCTCGCGCACCGGGCAGATCAGGCCAGCGCGTATGGAAGTCCGTCACGCGCTGAAACGCGTCGGCGACACGCAGCAGCGTCGCCTCGGCAAGGTTCGGCCCGATCAGTTGCAATCCAACGGGCAAGCCGCCGCTGAATCCGCCCGGGATCGACACGCCACAGTTGCCAGCCAGGTTCGTCGGAATCGTGTACACATCGTTCAGGTACATCGCATAGGGATCGGAGACCTTCTCGCCGATCTTGAACGCCACCGTTGGCGAGGTCGGCGCCACCAGCACGTCGAAGCGCTCGAACGCCGCCGCGAAGTCATTGCGGATGAGCGTACGCACCTTCTCAGCCTTCAGATAGTAGGCGTCATAGTACCCCGACGAGAGCGCGTACGCGCCGAGCATGACGCGGCGCTTCACCTCTGCCCCAAAGCCCGCCGCGCGCGTCGCAGCGGTCGGGTCGTCGCCATCGCGCACAGATAGCCCATACTTTACGCCGTCGTAGCGCGACAGATTGGCGCTGCACTCGGCCGGCGCGATGATGTAGTAGGCCGCCACTCCATAGCGCGTGTGCGGCAGGGAACACTCACCGACTTCCGCGCCAAGGCCCTTGAGTGTCTCGATAGCGGCAGCCACCGCCGCGCTCACTCCCGGCTCCGCGCCCTCGCCAAAATACTCTTTTGGCACGCCCACACGCAGGCCGGTAATGTCGCCCGTCAGCGCCGCCGTATAGTCGGGGACCGGCGCGTTGAGTGAGGTCGAGTCGAGCGGATCATAGCCAGCGATGGCCTGTAAGAGAATTGCCGCGTCGCGCGCCGACCGGGCGAATGGCCCCACTTGATCGAGCGAGGATGCAAACGCGACGAGGCCATAGCGCGAGACGCGCCCATATGTCGGCTTGAGCGCGACAGTGTTCGTCAGCGCGCCGGGTTGGCGCACGGAGCCACCGGTATCGGTGCCTAGCGCGCCCATCGCCTCGCCTGCCGCGACCGCCGCCGCCGAGCCACCACTGCTGCCGCCCGGAACGCGATCCAGATCCCATGGGTTGTGAGTGGGAAAGAATGCGGAGTTCTCGGTGGATGACCCCATGGCGAACTCATCCATGTTCGTCTTGCCGAGGAAGATGGCGCCGGCGGCGCGCAGTCGCGCGACAACGGTCGCATCATAGGGCGGGACGAAATGCTCCAGGATGCGCGAGGAGCAGGTGGTGCGCACGCCTTTCGTACAGAGCACATCCTTGATCGCCAGCGGAACGCCAGCCAGCGGCCCAAGCGCCTCGCCTTCAGCGCGCCGCCGGTCAATCTCCTCCGCCTCACGCAGGGCGTCCTGGTCGGTCACAGTGACAAACGCGCGTACACGACCTTCCACATCCTCAATGCGGTCGAGATGCGCGCGCGTCAACTCGACGGCGGAGATCTCGCGCCGCGCGAGCGACTCACTCGCCTCGCTGATACTCAGTCGCCACAGGTCAGCCACATGATTCCCCTTATCTCACTCGAGAGCGATTTCGCTCAGGAGTTATTCGTCTTCCAGCACCGCGCGGACTCTGAAATAGCCATCCTCCTGCGCGGGCGCATTGGCAAGCAGCGCTGCGGTTGGCTCTGAGGGACGCGCCACATCCGCCGCCACAACATCCATAGAAGGTAGTACGTTAGCGCTCGCCTCCGTGGCGCTCGTCTCCGCCTCGCTGATGACATTGATATGTTCGAGGATACTGGAAAGCTGCGTCGCAAGCCGGTCGCGCTCGTCCTCTGTGAGCGCCAACCGCGCCAGCCGGGCCACATGATCCACCACGGTCCGATCAATACTCATCTTATCGACTCTTTCATACCTGTCGCAGACCACTAGCGACGGATTTCAAATCGGTCAAATTCACTGGCGCATGCATCCCAAGTCACCTGGACGGAGCGTACATCGGCGCTTTCGGGTCCATGGCGCAAGATGGCGAGCAACTGCTCGAGCGCCTCACGTGAACCCTCGCCGACGACCTCAACGGAGCCATCCGCCAGATTGCGCACATAGCCAGATATCCTGAGCATGCGCGCGCGTCGCTGCGCCCACATGCGAAAGCCGACACCCTGGACCTGTCCGCGAACGATGGCGCGCAACTGGACGCATGACTCTTGTTGATCCATCCAATCTCCTTACTTCATGCGCTACGCGAATCTGCTTCATGATAGGATGCAAGATGCGCGCCACGCAAGCCTCGGCGCCACACACGCGCGGCGCGCGGCTACAATCACCTGGAGAGGCAGTGATCGTTACAGGCGTCATAGGCGTCCGTTGCACTAGTGGATGGTGATCCTGCGCCTGTGGACCTGGCGCCTTTGCTATTGATTACCAGCATCAGGATGGAGCACAGCGTCATGCCAAATGCGCTTATCACGGGTATCACCGGTCAGGATGGCAGCTACCTTGCCGAACTCCTGCTCGCGAAGGGGTACGATGTCTTCGGCGTCGTACGCCGCGTCAGCAAGTTGAATGATGAGCGCATTCGCCATTTGCTGGACAAGATCACTATCCTCGAAGCCGACCTCCTCGACCAACTCTCGCTGGTGCAGGCGATTCGCGCCTCGCGCGCCACCGAGGTCTACAATCTCGCGGCGATGTCGTTCGTCGGAACCTCGTTTACCCAGCCAGTCGCGACCGGCGAGTACACCGCGCTCAGCGTCACGCGCATGCTTGAGGCCGTACGCTTGGCAGAGTGGCCGATCCGTTTTTATCAGGCGTCAACCAGCGAGATGTTCGGCAAAGTCCAGGCGATCCCACAGAACGAGCAAACGGCCTTTTATCCCCGCAGCCCGTATGGCGTCTCAAAGCTCTACGGCCACTGGTCAACAATCAACGCGCGCGAGAGCTACGGCATCTATGCCTGCTCAGGCATCCTGTTCAACCACGAATCGCCACGTCGTGGCCGCGAGTTCGTCACGCGCAAGATTTCACACGGCGTCGCCAGCATCAAACTCGGCTTGCAAGACACGCTCACACTTGGCAATCTAGACGCCAAGCGCGATTGGGGCTTCGCCGGCGACTATGTCGAAGCGATGTGGCTCATGCTGCAGCAGGACGAGCCGGAGGACTACGTCATTGCGACGGGGGTGACGCATAGTGTGCGCGACTTCGCCGTGGCAGCGTTCGCCCACGTTGGTATCCAGGATTGGCAGCGGTATATCACGACAGATGAGCGTTACATGCGCCCAGCCGAGGTGGATATGCTGATCGGAGACGCCAGGAAGGCCACGCGCAATCTGGGATGGCGTCCCAGGGTGACGTTCGAGCAGTTGGTAGCCATGATGGTGGACAACGATCTGCGCGAGGTCGCCAAGGCGAACGACCTCTCGCTGGCAGACCTCACAGACGCTCCGACGCAGCCAACAGCCGCGCAGCGAGGCTAGCTCGCCCACAGATCTGCGGGGGCGGAAGAAAGCGCACATCTCCAGATGACACATGAAGACCACCTTCGCATACTCATCACCGGCGCGTCAGGCTTTGTCGGCCGTCATCTGATCGAGCATTTGCGCGCTGAGTATCCATCTGCGGCCATCTTCGGTTTCTCTCATGTCGCGCATCCCACGGATGGAGTATACGCGCACCCACAACTCACCATGCTGACTGGCGACGTACGCTCCTTCGCCGATGTGCGCGCCGCCGTCATAAGCGCGCATCCTGACTGGATCTTCCATCTCGCCGGACAGGCGTCGGTCGCGGCTTCGTGGAACGATCCAGCGACGACGCTGGCCATCAACGCGGGCGGAGCCATCAACCTGCTGGAAGCTGTGCGCGCCGAAGAGCTGTCGCCACGTATCGTCCTCGTCGGCTCCGGCGAGCAGTATGGCGTCATTCCGGCTGAGGACAACCCGATCAAGGAAACATATCCCCCCGCTCCGGTGAATCCGTACGCCGTAGCAAAACAAACGCAAGACCTCTTTGGGTACCAGTACTGGGTCTCGTATCACCTGCCCATCGTGCGTGCGCGCGCCTTCAACCATTTCGGTTCCTTCCAGGACGACGCCTTTGTAGTTGCCAGCCTGGCGCAGCAGATCGCCGAGATCGAGGCTGGACATCGTCCACCGATACTCTTCGTCGGCAACCTTGCGGCGCGGCGTGACTTTCTGCCCGTCGGCGATGTCGTGCGGGCGTATATCGCACTCGCTGAACGGGGAACGCCCGGCAGCATCTACAATGTTGGCTCTGGAGCGGCGCGGCCCGTCTCCGAACTGCTGGACATCCTGCTCTCGTTCGCCACGTGTCCTATCGAGGTGCAGCGCGACCCTGCGCGCTTTCGGCCGGTGGACATTCCACTCATCGAGGCGGACATCGGTCGCATTCGCGCCGAGACGGGTTGGGAACCGCACATCCCTCTCGACTTAGCGTTGCGCGAGACATTAAATTACTGGCGCGCGAAAACAGCGCATGCGGCGACCCAGAGCAGACATACGTAGCATGCCATCCTGCAGCGCTCAGTGAGACTCATCCTTCAGCTTTTCGCGAAGCTGGCGCAAGGTCGTCTGTAGGTACTCTGGCATGACCTTGACGTCGGCCAGCACCGGCATGAAGTTCGTATCGCCCGTCCAACGCGGAACAACATGGAAATGCACGTGGTCAGCGATCCCGGCGCCAGCCGCGGCGCCCTGATTGATTCCCATGTTATATCCTTGCGGGCCCATCGCCGCTTGAAGCGCGGCAAGGCATCGCTGCGCTGTCACCATGAGATCGGTAAGCGTTGCTGGATCGAGATCGGAGATGGTCGGCACATGCTGATACGGCGCGATCATGAGATGTCCATTGTTGTACGGGAATAGATTGAGGAGCGCAAAACAGGATGCGCTGCGCAGCAGGATCAGATTCTCATCGTCGCGATCCTCTGCGGCCTTCAGACAGAAGATGCAGCCAGCGGGACGCTCGCCGTCATCCTGGATGTAGGCCATCCGCCAAGGCGCCCAGAGCTGTCGC
>DATAOM010000185.1:0-6906 GCA_036265775.1 Ktedonobacterales bacterium
CGACATTCGGCGCGCCAGCCAGGTTCGCCCGCGCGTCGCGTATGGCGCTCTCCGACTCCTCCATGGCAAGGACGCGTCCGGCGCGTGTGGCCATCAGCAGGGCAAAGGTTCCTACGCCACAGTAGGCGTCCACGAGTGTCACATGTTCGCCGGTGGGCAACGCCTCCAGCGCCAGACGCGCCATCACGTTCGCCTGCGCGGTGTTCGTCTGGAAGAACGAGCTGGGGCGGATGCGGAAGCGCTGTCCCGCCAGTTCCTCCTCGAACTCGTGATCGCAAAGCTCAACCCCGAGAGTCTCCAGTTCCGCGCGCAGATCTCCTGATGGCATGGGCTGGAGCAGCATCTGCCCTGTGCCGACGCCGTAGCGGACGAGCGCCTGTGGACGCGGCAGTTCATGGCGCGCGAGGATCGCTAGCGCGTCGTTGATGTGCTCGGCGGCGATGTCGCAGCTCGTCAGCGGCAACACGCGCGAGGTTCCGCGCGCCGTCAGCCCCACACGGCCCTCTCGGTTTACCGAGAAGCGCATATGGTTGCGATAGTTCCATGGCGGATTGCAGCCAATCGCCGGGCGCACGAGCGCATCAGTGAAACCGACATCGGCAAGCAGTGAGCGCATGCGTTCCGTCTTCCAGGCGAGCTGCGCGGCGTAGTCCATGTGTTGCAACTGGCAGCCGCCGCAGACGCCAAAGACGGGGCACGGCGCCGCTACACGCTCTGGAGCCGCCTCGATCACACGTGTGACGCGCAGCGTTGGTGGCTTGAGCCGTTTGCGCTTGCGACCCGGCCAGGGCAGCCGCCAACGCGCCTCGACCTCGACCACCTCACCAGGTAGCGCCCCGACGATGGCGACTCGCACGAGCGGCGCAGCGGGCTCGATTCCATGCGCTGCTGCGGTGGTCCAGTTCGGAGCGGAGAGCATGGTAGTGACTTCGCCGTGCGCCAGACCAGCCGCGTCCAGTCGCTCGATGCGTACGCGATAACCGCCGATGATCTCTGTGAGCGGTGGTCTTTCAGGCGCTTCGTCGGAGGCATGAGCAAACGCCGCTGAATCGGTGGTATGCGTGGTATGCTGCGAGGTCATGCGGACCTTTCAGGAATTGCTGCGTGTGACAGGTTGGATAGGTCAACCGTTCGGGCAATCGAGTATATCATCAGGCGCCAAAAAGCGCGGTTCTGCTGTCTTGGAGCATCGCAGCCCGTTACGATTTATGATAGAGAACATCCGCCATCACAGGGATGTGCGATGGCAGACGGTATACGGGGAGCAGGATATGGGCGCCAACTCGCGAGGCGATGCGCATCTGAACGCGCAGACGCGCCGCGCGCATCTGGAGGCGATGGCGCGTGAGCCGCTCGATGTGCTGGTGATCGGCGGTGGCATAACCGGAGCTGGCGTCGCGCTAGATGCGGTGACGCGCGGCTATCGTGTCGGCCTTGTCGAGCGCGCCGATTTCGCCAGCGGGACCAGCAGCCGGTCGACCAAGCTGCTGCATGGTGGCATCCGCTACCTGCCACAGTTCGACATCGCGCTGGTGAGTGAGGGATTGCACGAGCGCGGGCGGCTCCTGCGCAACGCGCCACATCTCGCGCGTCCTCTCGCCTTCTTACTGCCGCTCTACGACTCCTCGCGCAAGCCGGTGGGCCTGCCGGTCGCGCCGCCCTTTGGCATCGGCCTGACGATGATTCTCGACATCGGGCTGTGGCTCTACGACCGGCTCGCAGGCAAGCGGAGCATCGCGCCGCATCGCCGCCTTTCGCGCGAAGAAACAGCCAGGCGTATGCCAGGGCTAACGGAGAAGGGCGTCAAGAGCGGCTTTCTCTACTACGACGGCCAGACCGACGATGCGCGACTCACGCTGGCGGTGTTGCGCACGGCGGCGGCGCATGGGGCGTTGGCAGCGAACTATACCCAGGTCACCCGCTATGCCAGCGAGGATGGACATATTAGTGGCGCATATGTATGTGAGACGCTGGACGGCGACGGAACCGAGCGGCTGATCCGCGCGCGCCACGTCGTCAACGCCACCGGCGTCTGGGCCGAGGCAAACGACCATCTCTCTGGCGGCGAGTCACACCTGCATATCGCGCCGAGCAAGGGCGCGCATCTCGTCTTCACGCGCGAGCGACTGGGCCTGGGCGACGAGGCGATCGTCCTTCCGGAGACCGACGACGGCCGCATCATCTTTGTCGTCCCATGGCTCTCTCGCGCGCTTGTCGGCGCCACCGATACTGAAACATCTCTTGATTCCCCACCCATTGCTGGGCAGGATGACATCGCATACCTCCTCCGTCACCTCAACCGCTATCTGCGCGAGCCAGTCGCTCGTGCTGATATCGTCTCGACGTACGCAGGCTACCGCCCGCTGCTGCAATTGAAGAAGCACAAGGCGACAGGCAAGCTCTCGCGCGCGCACGAGGTCGTCGAGCGCGCGGATGGGCTGATGACGGTCGCTGGTGGCAAGCTCACCTCGTACCGCCAGATGGCCGAGGATGTGGTAGATCACCTGGAAGCGCGCGAGGGCAAAAGCCAACCAGCGGCGACGAGCAGGTTAAGACTTCAAGGCGCGACTTGCTGGCCGGAGTCCCGTGAGCTTTTCTTCCAACGTGCGGCTGAGGCGCGCCTGGAGGCGACGGTCGCCGAGCATCTGGTTCATGCCTACGGCGATGAGGCGCTAGAGATCCTGGATCTGATCGCCGCAGAGCCAGTCCTGAGCGAGCGCCTGATTCCCGATCTCCCCTATCTGCGCGCCGAGGTCATCCATGCCTGCCGCGCCGAGATGGCGCTGACGCTGGAGGACCTGCTTTCCCGCCGCCTGCGTGTCTCTCTGGAGGATCGTGCGCGTGGGTTAGGCGTCGCAGCAGAGGTTGCGACACTGATGGCGCAAGAGCTTGGCTGGAGCGACGAGGAACGCGCCGCGCGGCTGGCTGCCTACGACAAGTACGTACGCACGGAGGCTGGCCCGCTCGCTGATCTACTGCCTCCGCCGCAACTGCTCGTCAATCCAGCGACGACGCACGACTAGCGCAGTCAGTGCGGGTTGTGGACTGCGCCTGGGGCTGTGCTACACTTCCCAACTGAGACATTGCGGCTCGCGTGGCGCTGATCACTGGCGAGTGTTACCACGTCCGTCATCCTTTACAGAGGATAGGCGATCTAGCGCCGAGGCGAGTCCTGTCTCGCTCGTTTCCTTAGAACTTAGATAGCCTGGGCAAATACAACGTGAGAGGTCGGCGAGATGGCGAGTGAGAATGGCGGGAGTCCGGCGAGTTCAGAAAGCGGCGACGACGCGCTGCGGCAGTTTGGCTTCGAGACGCGGGCCATCCACGCCGGGCACCGCCCCGATCCGTACACGGGAGCGAGCGTTGCGCCGCTCTACCAAAGTTCGGCATTCGCCTTCGAGGATACTGAGAGCGCAGCGGCGTACTTCAACCTCCAGGAATACGGCAACATCTACTCGCGCATCATGAACCCGACGGTGGCGGCCTTCGAGGAGCGTGTCGCCAATCTGGAGGGCGGCGTCGGCGCGGTAGCCTTCGCCAGTGGCATGGCGGCGCAGGTGGGCGCGTTTTTCACGATGCTCTCGCCCGGCGATCACATCGTCGCCTCGCGCTCGATTTACGGCGGCACGATCACCCAGCTCAAGATCACCTTCGCCAAGCTCTCGCTCGACGTGACGCTGGTGGACCCCGACGACCTGGACGCCTGGCGCACGGCGCTCCGACCAGAGACGAAGGCGCTCTTCGCCGAGACGATCGGCAATCCTGGCGGCAACATCCTCGACATCGCGGCGGTGGCGGAGATCGCGCACGAGCACAACGCGCCGCTGGTGATCGACAATACCTTCGCCTCGCCGTATCTGTGCCGCCCCATCGAGTGGGGCGCGGACATCGTGCTGCACTCGGCGACTAAATACATCGATGGCCACGGCACGAGCATCGGCGGGATCGCGATCGACGCGGGCAAGTTCAACTGGTCGAACGGGCGCTACGCGACCATCGCGGCGCCCTCCGCCGAGTATCACGGGCTGGAGTTTCACGAGACCTTCGGCCTGTACGGCTACCTGATGAAGCTGCGCGCTGAGACGCTACGCGACCTGGGCGCGGCGCTCAGCCCCTTCAACGCCTTCCTCTACCTGCTGGGACTGGAGACGCTGCCGCTGCGCATGGAGCGACATGTGAGTAACGCGCAAGGTGTGGCGCGCTTCCTGACGCAGCACCCCATGGTCGAGCGTGTGCGCTACGCTGGCCTGCCGGATAGCCCCTACTTTGAGCGGGCGAAGCGCTATCTGCCCAAAGGACCGGGCGCCGTCTTCGCGGTGGACCTCAAGGGCGGACGCGCAGCCGGGCAACGCTTCATCGAGGCACTGACACTCTGGACGCATCTCGCCAACGTCGGCGACACGAAGAGCCTCGTGATTCACCCGGCGAGCACGACGCATCGCCAGCTCAGCGATGAGGAACTGCCAGCCACCGGCGTCACGCCCGGCACGGTGCGCCTCTCGGTGGGGCTGGAATCGCTCGACGACCTGCTCTGGGACCTGGAGAAGGGTCTGCGCGCAGTGAAGGCGGGTCTTGACGCCCAGGCGCGGAAGTCCGGCGAGGCTGAGGAAGCCGAGGCGCGCGCATGAGCCTAGACAGTTTAAACGGCAAGAAGGCGCAGGCTCCTGAGACATTCACTCTCGCGGAGTACCAGAATCCACAGGTGATCCGGCGAACGCTGCTGAGTAGCAGAACCGTCGCCATTGTCGGCCTTTCGCCAAATCCGCTGCGGGCCAGCTATTTCGTCGGCTACTATCTCCAACGCCACGGCTACCGTATCGTCCCGGTCAATCCCAAGGAGCAGGAGATCCTCGGCGAGAAATGTTATCCCTCGCTGAGCGCGATTCCCTTCTCGGTGGATGTGGTAGACGTGTTCCGCCGCCCGGACGCGGTTCCCGCGATCGCTGAGGAGGCGGTGAAGATCGGCGCGAAGACGCTCTGGATGCAGTTCGAGGTCATCAGCCCAGAGGGCGCTGCCATTGCCCAGGCTGGCGGACTGGACGTGGTGATGGATCGTTGCATGAAGGTGGAGCACGCGCGTTATATGGGCCGCATGCGCTGGTACGGGCTGAACACCGGCGTCATCTCGTCGCGGCGTGGGTAGACACATCCTGCTATCCTGTAGAAGCAGTAGCCAGGCGCAGGGGGTGACAACTCGCTCTGTCGCCTTGTCTTCATGAGCGGAATCGTTTCCCGTTGCATCAAAGATTGGCGACTAAGTTGACGACAAATCACACACCGCATGGCGATCCTGGTTTGCCAGTCTGGAAGAGCTGGCGCGCCCCATCGTATGCGTTATTCATTCTCTTGCTGTTGGGGACGCTGGCCGCCTGCGGACCATCTTCGGCTACAGGCAGCAAACAGACTCCAACCCCAGCGAACTCGCCAACTCCCGCACCGACGGCCACGCCATCTGGCCCTCAGGGGCTGGAGGCGCTCTCGCCGGAGCTTGCGACCTACGCGAGTCAGCAGGGCGACGCGATGGGTATCGCCGTCTATGACCTCACGCGCAAGCGGCAGTACACCTATAACGGCGACGCCACCTTCATCCTTGCCAGTTCCTCGAAGGTTTACATTCTCTGCGCCTACCTAGACATGCTCGAACAGCAGGGGCGCGGGCCGAACGCGACTGAGCGCGCCGAGATGACGGCAATGATTACACAATCCGATAACAACGCGGCGCAGTATCTCTTCGACAAACTTGGTCGCGTGACGGGGCAGAAAGCCTATCTCCAGAAATTGGGTATCACCGGATACGTCGCGCCGTCTACGTCGGAGCGCGACTGGGGCTATGCGCAGCTTTCGGCCAACGCGATGGTGCGCATGCTCATGCTGCTGCAAACAGGGCAGACGCTGAACGCCGACGACCGCGCCCTCGCGCTTGATCTGCTGGGTCGGGTTGATCTCGGCCGCTGGGGCGTGGGGACTAAGGCTCCGGCGGGCGCGAAGGTGTACATGAAGGATGGCTGGGTGACGGGGCCAGACGACCTCTGGTATCAAAGCTCCTCTGGCATCGTCGTGACGAGCGGCGAGACGTATATCATCAGCGTCTACTCTCGCCAGAAGAACTACGACTGGAGCAAGGTCGAACACGTCTGTGATCTTGCTGCTCAGGTTCTCGTCTGATCCGCTTACTGCTGACCTTGATTCACATGGCGCCATGCGCTCTAATGAGCAACGGCGCGCGTGTGGGTCGTGGCGTATACTGAACACCTGTCCAGATGCGACCAGGAGAACCACTTCAACTCATTCGCGCAATGATTGCCCACTGGTGTAGTCAGATCACATTTGTGCGTGGTCACACCAGCCTGAGCACATCGTGGCGCGGTAGAGAGCGCGGTCGCGACAATAGGTCGGATGGCGAGTTGGCGCCCAACCAGGCGTTATGAGGAGGACGAGGATGCGAGACCGCAGACAAGACCGAAGAGAAGAACGGCAGGAGGAGCGCGCCACCTTTGGGCGTGGCGGCGACGCCACCCGCTATCAGATGCGCCAGAAGCTGGTGTCCATCGGCGACGATTTCTGGATCGAGAATGATCGTGGCGAGCGCGTCTACAAGGTCGATGGCAAAGCCTTGCGCATCCGGCAGACGCTGATCTTTGAGAATCCGCAGGGACAAGAGCTCGCCAAGATCCAGGAGAAGATGGTGCGCGTCCGCGACACCATGGAGATCGAGGGACCCAACGGCGAGACGCTGGCGACGATCAAGAAGGCGCTGATTACGCCGCTGCGTGATCGGTGGACGGTGAATGTCGGCACGGGACCAGACCTGGAGATTCAGGGCAATATCCTCGATCACGAGTACACCATCGAGGCGGATGGGCGCAAGGTCGCCGAGGTCTCGAAGAAGTGGTTCCGTATCGCGGA
>DATAOM010000186.1:0-7149 GCA_036265775.1 Ktedonobacterales bacterium
CGAAGAAGCCATTGAGCGCATAGTCGCCATTGGCCGAGATCAGCGTGCCATTGGGCGTAAAGAATGGCAGGTCATCGGGATTGCCGTTGGCCCAGATCCAGTAGCCAACGAAGAGAAACTGGAAGAGCGGCGCCCAGAGAAATGTCGTGAAAGCGAGCGCGAAAGCGCCGACGAAGAAGATTGCAGGCAGCGTGACGGCGAAGAACATGGCCAGCGAGCGCGGGAATACGCTTGCATCGTGAAAATAGGTGGCGATATAGACAGTCTCTGCTAGCTGGATCAGCAGGACGGGAATCGAGATAGCCAGCGTCGCGCCGAGATATTTGCCAAAGAGCAGCGTAGCTCTTGTGACAGGAGCCACACGCAGCAACTCCTCGACATGTAGAGAGCGGTCGCGTGGCACACGGTTGGCCAGGAGTAGCCCCGCGCCAATCGCTAGGAGGACGGTCAACCCGGACGCCATGAAGCCTAGCGCCTCCGAAGGAGTATCGGTGTTCGCTGATTTTCCGGTCGTCGCGCCGAGAATGAAGAAGAGCAGCGCGCTGATCATGCCGAGGCCGATCCACATCGCCTTGCGGCGCAATTGCATGGCGAACTCATAGCGAAAAACGCCGAGGAACGCTGGAGTCTGGTTCAACTTTTGTCTCCCTCTCTATGCGCCTGCTCGCGCTAGTTGTCTACAGGAGCAAACTGCTCGCGGCGTGAGACGGCGATCATCGCCAGCAGCAGCGTCCCGACGCTGAGCGCCAGGATACCCGGTGTCATACGCGCGAGCGCCTCCGGCGGGAAGCGCAGCGTCAGGCCAGAATCGAAGCGCAATGCGCTCGCCAGCCATGCCACCGCCGCGCCGAGCGCCGCGACCACTGGCCCGGTGAAAAGCGAGAGCGCGAGGCTGATTGTCGCGAGTAGTGTCATTGGTCCCAGCCACGCCAGCGCCAGCCCCCAGAGGCTCTCACCACGAGCGAGCGAGATCGCCAGCGTGCCGATCAAAGCGAGCGCGACATCGAACGCGAAGAGCAGGCCAAAGCGGCTCAGGAGCACAAGCCGCGCCGGTGTTGGAGTCGCCAATGTAATCTCTAGTCCTGGATCGTTGTCGGGACCATAGAGAAAGGCGACACCTGCCGCCGCGATCAGCGGCAACGCAATGGTCAGCACGCCATCGCGGCCCAATTCAGCGCCCAGTGAGGCGGCGAGGAGACTGGCGAGCGCGATGCCAAGCGCGGAAGCGACCCAGACGCTCCGGCGCAAGAGTCGCGTCTGGGCGGTCACTACGTTCCAGAGAAAGGTGACAGGCCTTGACCGAGACTCCGTAGGTTGGGCGGCGGGCTCCATATCGATGCGGCGCCAGACCTCGCCGAGCAATGCCAGCGCAGGAGTCGGCGTCTCCGCCACACGGTCACGCTCGACGGCGCCAATCTGCTCCCAGGCGCGCAACTCCGCCGCACAGGAGACGCAGGTCAGCAGATGCGTGCGTACCGCCTGTTGTGTCGCGTCGTCGAGCGCGCCGGCAAGATACTCTGGCAGCAGGTCGCTCGCGTGCTCATCGGCATGTCTCATGGATTCTGGCTCGTATGTCATCGCATTTCCTCACGGTCAGCGCCCAGGGTAACGCTCAGGGCAGCGCGTAACAGACGTTTCGCGTCACGTAGCCGACTGCGCACCGTGCCAATCGGCACGCCAAGCGCCTCCGCGATCTCCGCCGCCGGCATCTCGTGCCCGAACGCCAGCGCGAGCGTCTCGCGATGCGCCAGTGAGAGCCGGGCGATGGCCGCCAGCAACTCTTCGCGTGTGGCCTGCGCCAGCACGGCGTTCTCTGGCTCCGGATCGGCGGCGGCAAGCTGGGCAAGTTCAGCCTCGTCAGCGAGCGGCTCCGCACGACGGCGCAAGACATTGTGCGCCTGGCGATGGGCCACGCCGATCAACCAGGTCTTTACCGTCGAACGGCCAGCGAACGACGCGGCGCTCTTCCAGACGGCCACAAAGGTCTCCTGGAGCAGATCTTCGGCGAGATGCTGATCCGGCGTCAGGCGCAAGAGATAGGCGAAGACGGCGCCACGATAGCGCGTGTACAGCTCGGTCAGCGCCTGACGATCACCAGCGCCGGTCCGCGCGAGCAGTTTGCGGTCGTCGTCGTTGGTATCGGCTGGGATAGGAGGCATGGGATCGCTTCTCTTGCCTGGTCGCTTGTCTAACCGCTGCGCCACCCACGCTTCCTTTCCGCTGGCCCGCGACAGACGATCGTGTCATCAGATGGGTAGCGATAAAGCGCGGAAATGGAGCAGTCGCGCGTCGGATTGATGCTCTGGAATAAGAACGCGCCAAGACCGCCAGGGTTCATCTGGTAGCCGCTTCGCAGCCGCCAAGACTGTGCGCCGGGCAGGCTAGTTTGACGGTCTCGCCGCCCAGCGTCTATACTTTACTCGCCCCTGGCGTCTGTCTTCACCTGGGCGGCGCCATGCCAACATTTCGATGCGCATACTGGAGAACACGACATGTCAGAGAGCGATAGCGAAAAACAACCCATGCAGTTCGACGACGCGACGCCAGAGGCTCCCGCGACGGGAGGCGATCTGGAGGCGCAGCTCGCCGCCGCGCGCGCCGAAGCCGAACAATATAAGGATAAGTTCCTGCGCGAATACGCCGACAAAGATAACTACCGCAAGCGTACCGAGCGCATGGCGGCGGACGCGATTCGCCGCGAGAAGCGCGAGTTGCTGGAGAAGATTCTCGATGTCATGGATAACCTGGACCGCAGCATGCGCTTCCAGGAGACAATGGACCGCGACACGCTCCTCCAGACGCTACGTATGATGCAGTGGCAGTTGGGTGAGGCGCTGAAGTCGGAGGGGCTAACGCCGGTTCCGACAGTCGGCGAGGCATTCGACCCGTACGTGCATGACGCCGTCGAGACGGTGCAGACCAGCGAACAGCCCGAAGGGGTCGTCGTCGAGGAAGTGCGCAAGGGCTATCGCATGGGCGACGAGACGTTGCGTCCCGCACGCGTGAAGGTCAGCGCTGGACCAGGCTAGCCAGCCGTTGACGTCAGATTTTCGGGCTGACGGGCGCAGCGGAGGTCACTTGCCGCGACGAGCGTGGAATCGCACGGGACAGCATGGAATACAAGGACTACTACAAGATACTCGGCGTCGCCAAGACTGCCAGCTCCGATGAGATCAAAAAGGCGTTCCGCAAGCTCGCGCGCAAGTATCATCCCGATGTGAATCCGGGCGACAAAACGGCCGAGGCGCGCTTCAAAGAGGTCAACGAGGCGTACGAGGTCCTCTCCGATCCCGATAAGCGCCGCAAGTATGACCTGCTCGGCCCCAACTGGGCGGAGCAGTTTGGCCCATCGCGCTCCGGCGCGCGTCCACGGCCGGGCGCATCCGGCGGCAATATCCCATTCGACTTTGGCGATCCGACGGGGTTCTCCGACTTCTTCGACGCGCTCTTTGGCCGCCGCGCGGGCACAACAGGCGCGACTGCGCCACAGAACCCCACGCGCAGCAGGCCCACCGGCGCGCCACCACCGCAGCAAGGTCTCCGACAGGGCGAGAATCTGGAGCAGCCGCTTCAGATCACGTTCCGCGAGGCATATACCGGCGCGATGCGCACCTACACCATCCAGGTGCCCGATATCTGCTCGGCGTGTAAGGGCACTGGCGAGATTCGCGGGCGGCTCTGCGCCACCTGCCAAGGCACGGGACAGGCGATGCGCACGCGGCGCCTGGAAGTGCGCATTCCGGCGGGAGTCGACAATGGCTCGCGGGTGCGCCTGGCGGGCGAGGGCCAGCCCGGCGTCAATGGCGGCGCGCCCGGTGATCTTTTTCTCGTCATCTCGGTCACGCCCGACCCCGCTTTTGAGCGCAGGGGCGAAGATATCCTGACCGATGCGCCCACGCCGCTCTATGCGGCGATCCTGGGCGGCGAGGCGCCCGTCACCATGCCAGACGGCAAGCGTGTGCTACTTACCATTCCGCCCGAGACACAGAACGGTCAGATCTTTCGCCTAGCGGGCAAAGGGATGCCGCGGCTCAAAGGCGAGGGAGCCGGCAATCTGCTCGCGCGGATACAGGTCATCCTGCCGCGCAACCTCTCGCCGCAGGAGCGCCAGCGCTTCGAGGAGCTTGCGCGCGCCCGACCCGCGGGAGGCTGATGACAGGCTGATGACACCTCCCATTAGCCGCTGCCCTTTCCTGGTCGCCGCTTGACGTAGCTGGAGACGCCTGCAATACTCACGCAGGCGCGGCATCTTGGCGTATAGCGTTCCATGCGGTCAAAGTGGGAGAGGGAGGCGCGGTGATAGGCACAATCTTCGGCAAGCTGGCCGAATGGCTCTTCGGCGCTGGCATCGAGGCGGCAGGCGAGCGCGCTGGTGTCCGCTGGTTTCGGCGCGTCTGTCTCGTCCTCGCCATCCTGATCTCTGGCTACATCGCTGTCGACAGCGCGCTTCTGTGGGAGGTGGATAGCCAGCCCGGCGTGATGGGCCTCTGGCAGTTCACGCAACAGGCGGGCGGGCCGCTCTGGACGCTGACGCTTCCCATCCTCGCCGCGGTTCTCACGCTCTGGCTGCTGCTACCACTGCCTGGCCGCCATGGAATCGGCGTCGCGCTGGCGGCGGGCGTCTTTGGCTTCTCACTTGCCGCCATCATCGCTGTGAGTGGCTCCGGCGTCCACACCATCAGCACGGCGACGCTGATCAGCATGCTTGGCGCGATCCTTCTCCCGATCCTGGCGCTCGTGCTGGCGATCAGCGACGTCCCGCCGCTCGATTCAGTGATGGCGCATGTGAGCTGGGTCTACTGGGGGCGCATACGCCACCTGCGCGCGCTGCGGCTGTATGGCGCGCGCCATCTCTGGCATGTCATCGAGCCGCATGGAACCGATAGCTCACTCACCGTCAAAGGGATGTACGACGCGGAGCATCGCGTCAAAGCCGCGAGTATCGCTCACTTCCAGTTGAAAGCCGACAGTGGCACACCCTACTGCTTGCAGATCGATATGTCTTCTCCACGTGACATCATCGGCTTCCGCATCAGCTTCACCAAGCCGGAGAAAGAGGTCGCTCAACGCACGTATGCAGGTGAGGCCCGCGCGCGCGGACAGCGCACGATTTACTACTTCCTGCTGCCCGACCCGCGCACGTCCATTCCGGCGTCCTTCGCGCCGCGCATCGCGCACGTTATTGATGAGGGCAGGAGCTTCCTGCGCAACCGCGACTTTGTCGTCGCCACGCCCTACGGCATTCGCCTCACCCACTACAGCGGCGCGTTTCAATTCTCGCCAAAAGAAGCCAATCTCGACCCCTATCTGACCTGGATGCGCAGTATAGTTGCGCTGCTCGAAGAGGTGACACCCGCCGAGACGGCGACGCCTCTCGCGGACTGATAAGGAGATTCGGCGCCGCCTTTAAGCCATCTTTAGATCGTAGGGGCGCCTACCTCAAATCCCTGGTCGTGGATGACGGCTGGATTCACCCGCCGTCTTCGCCAGACCGAGATCAGCGCCCAGACGAAGAGAAGAAATCCAGCGGGGATCGTGACAACGTACACAATCGCGCCAGTATTGAACGAGAATCCCGTCTCAAACGCCAGCGCATAGACTGCCGTGGCGGCGAATGGAAACGCCAGGAGCGCGAGCGCATTCGCCAGGCGAACGGGGTATGCGGCGAGCGGTACCAGCAGGCTCGCTCGTGTCTCTACGCGCCGGTTGCGGTATAGCGTGAGCAGGACGATCAGTAGCAACGGCGGCAAAATAAAGAGCGCGAGCGGCTGCGCAGGGATCGTGACGAGCGCGAAGTAGGCCAGCGTGGCCAGCAGGACGATCACCGTCTCGACGAGTGTTGGCCGGAATGCGCTCATGCGCAGCAGACTGATCAGCCAGTAGACAAGAATCAGGCCGAGCGTCGCAACGCTGATATAGGCGGCGAACGTGATGACGGGAGTTCGCTCTCCCGTCTCCACCCACCAGGTCAGCGACCACGCGCCAGCGATGATCCCTGCCAGCATGGCGATTCCCAACGTCCGCCACGCGCTCGCGAATCGCAGCGACCATTGTAGGAGATACCAGCCGAAGAGGACAGTGATCAGGGCGTGCCAGGAGAGGCCAGTCAACGAGACGCTGATCGGCAGTTCCCCATATAGCGTCTGCACGAAGACGCCCTCGATGAGCCAGCCGAAGATGGCGCCGGCGAGAAAGAGAGCCGCCAGCGAGCGTACACGAAAGAACGTGATGATCGTCAGAAAGAGCCAGGCCGCGACGGAGTAGACCAGAATCGCGCCAAGAACACCCGGAAACGTCGTGGCCTCCAGCGGGCGCGCCCAGAAGAGCAACTCGGAGAAGTAGACAAGGACGTAGCCCACCAGCAAGGCGAGCAGGACGCGCTTGAGAAACGCGATCATGGCCGCCCCCACAGCGGTAATTTCATCATCTCGATGGATCACGCTCGCCCAGTATACGCCAACTTGTTCGAGTCCACTGGTCACTATGCCTGGGCGCTAGGGATGCTGGCGTAGCTGCTGAGCGCTAGCCAGCGGGGAAACCCACGCACGGCGTCACGCGCGCCCTGCAACCGGATGAGGCCGTCGCGCATGGCGGAGCCGAAGCTCAAGCGGCCAATCCAGACGCGATGGAGCGCAACCGTGTCCGCCGTGACGAGCAGATCGAGATCGAAGCCAGGATCGGTCAGGCACATGGCGACATCAGACGGCTCCAATAGCAGCCAGATAGAGTCCTTACGCGCCCCCGTAAAGTCAATCTGCACACAGACACGCCGCGTCGGCAAACGATCCCGGTGGATGCGGCGGCGCATGTCCCAGACCAGCAACCTGGGGTCGAGATCACCTGGTCCAATATCACGATTCGCCCAGCGCTGACCCCAGACGCCAAGCTGCATGATGATCGGCTCTAGCTCCTGTCCGGCTGGCGTCAGGTAGTAGCCTACTCGCTGGGTATCCGCCTCCATCCTACGCTCGACGACGCCTGCGCGCTCCAACTGGCGTAGTCTGCTGGCGAGCAATGAGCGAGAGATATGTGGCAGACCGCGCTCCAGATCGTTGAAGCGATGGCTGCCAAGAACGAGCTCGCGCACGATAAGCGGCGTCCAGCGTTCGGCGACGACCTCCGACGCCTTCGCCACGGAGCAAAATTGTC
>DATAOM010000187.1:0-18870 GCA_036265775.1 Ktedonobacterales bacterium
GCCTCTTCAAGTTTGGGCTGGTCGAGGCGACCAGCGAGCGCATGCGCAAGACGATGAGCGCGCTGGAAGAGCATCTTCTGGTGAAGTCGGAGATCGGCGGCGTAGCGCGTTACGAGAACGACTACTATCACCAGGTCAGCAAGGATGTCGCGCGCATACCGGGCAATCCGTGGTTCATCTGCGCGTGCTGGCTGGCCGAGTACCACATCGCGCTGGCAAACACGCTGGATGAGTTGCACGCCGCGCTCGACTGGCTGCATTGGACGCTCAAGCATGCGCTGCCGAGTGGCGTGCTGGCCGAGCAACTCGATCCTCTTACCGGAGCGCCGCTCTCGGTCTCGCCGCTGACGTGGAGCCACGCCGAGTATGCTGGCGCGATTCGCTGGTACGCGGGCCGCTACCGCCGCATCGTGAACGGTGGGAAGTAGAACTGGTCGCTCCCAGATCGTAGAGGGTATTGTGAACCACTGCTCAAGCGGCGCGGCTTGGGAAGCAAGAGACAATGGAGGAGGAGGTAATCATGGTAGCGGATTTCAAAGGATACCAGGAACAACGGCGTATACTTGAACTGGGTTGGAGAGCAGAGCGGCGACCCTATCTTGCTGGCGGCTTTGCGGAAGATGCGCTGCTATACCACCAGCCATCACGCGAACACATGGACATTGACTGGTTCGTATTGCGGCCTGATCTGGACTATTATCTTGACCTGGCCAGGCAGTTTGGTTTCACGACCTGTCGCACATTTGGCAACAACGCGAGCGGTGAACCATTCTATCTGTCCTGCGCGGCCAACGACAGCCTGTGGATTGACCTAGCGATTGGCGAGGTGGATGCGGAGGGGAACATCTACGGAGAGATAGCCGAGCTTCTCTTTGATACCACCGACCTCCCACCGTTCACCCCGTTCCGTATCTATTTCGACAAGGACATTTTGCATTACCCCTTAACGGAGTTTGATGGGCTGGCGTTGCAGACGATGTCCCCCTTAGGGCTGTATCAATTTCGCGCAGGTTTTCATCGCCACCGCACCTTTGGAGAACTGCGGGAGACCGATAAGCAGTCAATGGCTGCCCTCAAAGCGCGCTTCTTCGCTCATCAATCAGATGAAGAGCTCATGCCCGTGACGGAGGTCATCTCACAGCCAGACTCTCCTCGTTGAGAAGCAAAGCATCGCCTGATTGGGCCATCGGCGTTGCCGCGAGCGCTCGCTTGTGTCACGATAGGGAGCAGGTTCCCGGCGTTTCCAGCGCAGGCCACTTCCCCCCCCACCTGCGGCGCTCCGGCTAGCGAAGGCTACTCCTTGTGACAGCGATTGGACTGCTCGCTGCCTCGCGCATGCAGCGCGGCGGCGTCTATCCGGCGACGCAGCAGTTCGACCGCTCGCCGCTCTTTCGGCGGGCGCGCAACTACTGCGAGCGGGCGTTCGACGAGTGGTACGTGCTTTGTCCGGGGAGGCCGCTGCTCGCGCCGCGACAGGTGATCGGCGCGACGCCAGCCTCGCTGGATGATCTGGTCGCTGAGGAGCGTCTGGCGTGGGCGGAGATGATCGGGCAGACGCTGCGGGAGATGGCGGCGCAGCGGTCAGGGGAGGCGCGTTTCGTGGCCCTGGCGAGCCAGCGAACGGTGGAGTTGCTCACACGCGCCGCACCTGATCTGCGCTTCGAGGCGCCGCTGAGCGGGCTAACGCTGGGGCAGCGGCTGCGCTGGTACGACGAGCGGCTACGAGTGCGTCAGCGGCTCTTGACGGCGCGCTCGGCGTAGGGATCACGACACCATGTTTGCCCTTTATCAGGTTGGTCTTATGGAAGGAATTGTCTGATGGCGTACGTGACGAGCATCATCAACCTGAAGGGTGGCGTCGGCAAGACGACGATCACGCTGGCGCTCGCGCATTTTCTGGCGCTGGAGCATGGCAAGCGCGTGCTGGTCATCGACCTCGACCCGCAGACGAACGCGACGGTCTGCCTGATTCCCGAGATGGAGTGGAAGAAGCGCGACGAAACGGGGCGCACGCTCTACCAGCTCTTTTGGGATCAACTCAAGGGGACGCGTGTCTTTTCCGCCGAGGACGCCATCGTGCGCCGGGTCTCGAACGTGTGCGGAGGGATCGACGGACTCGACGTTTTGCCGTCGAGCCTGCAACTCATCAAGATTCAGGAGCGCATCACGCAGATCACCGATTTCGAGTCGTACCGGCACGGACCGATCTTCTCTCTGCGCGACGCGCTGGGGTCGCTCTTGAAGCGCTACGACCACGTGCTGGTG
This sequence comes from Ktedonobacterales bacterium, assembly GCA_036265775.1. Taxonomy (GTDB): domain Bacteria; phylum Chloroflexota; class Ktedonobacteria; order Ktedonobacterales; family JADMIN01; genus DASWAC01. The sequence continues at coordinate 2,266 of DATAOM010000187.1, forward strand.
GATTGCCCGCCCTCGCTCGGCGTCGTGACGCTCAACGGGCTGGCGATCTCGAACTCGTACCTGATCCCCGTGATTCCCGACACGCTCTCGATGCTCGGCATCCCGCCAATCCTTGATCGCGTGGAGCATTTCGCGCAATGCACGCGGCGCAACATCCGCGCGATGGGTATTGTCGTCTCGAAGATGCGCGCGCAGACAATTCTGCACAATGACACGGTGCGCAGGCTGCGCGAGGACTTCTACGAGCGGCGCTTCCCGATCTGCTTCGACAGCATCGTGCCGGAGTCGACGCACATCGCCGAGGCGGCGGACGTGATGACGCGCGTGAACACACTGCAACAGAAGTATGGCAATGACGGTCCATACGATGAGTTGAGCGCCCTGACGAGGGAGTTTTTGTCGCATGCCGCGCGTTAAGCGTCCCACTGATTCGACCGAGGGCGAGTCCCTAACTAACGAGACGCAAGCGCTGGTGGAGACGTTGCGCGCGGTGGCGTCCCAGATCGAGGCCGATCCTGCGCTTGCCGCGCGGCTGATGGCTGGGCCTGCGCCGAAGGCGGAATCCGGCGAGACGGCGCAGGAGGCGCCACGCCCGACGCGTGAGGTTGTCGCGCCACCACTCGATCCCTTCGCCGTGCTACGGCAGGCGGGCGAGCAGGGATTACAGGAGGCGCTCGCATCGCTGGATCTCGCCTCGCTGAAGGCTATCGTGCGGGCGTATCGGCTGGACCCCGCGCGTATCTCGGCGCGCTGGACGGCGCCTGAGCGCATCATCGAACTAATTGTGGAGCAGGTAACGGCGCGGCTGAACCACGGTCGGGCGTTCGAGCGGGTATGAAGGCTTAGTCGCGGTAGAGGAGGCCGAGGACGAGGCCGAAGATGAGGTGGCGTGCGATGTTCTGGCCCAGCGCGACTGGGGTGTTGAATTTGGGCAGTTCACCGCGTCGGATGAGCGGGTGGATGCGGTCGAGCACCGGCGTAAGCGGCCAAACAGCGACAAGGAACAGCGCGCCGAAGAGTGTCCCCTTGAGCCAGTTCGGTCCCGGCAGCAGCGGCCTGACGACGGCGTAGACAATGCCAAGCGCGCTGCCGTTGAGCAGGTGGACAAGCATGCCGAGGACCGGGACACGGGCCTTGCGTCCACGTAGCGCGCCTTCAAGGAGTTGCACATCGTCGAGGGGATTGCCAGTGAGGGCGATATCGAGGTACATCTCGCCAGCGTAGACGGCTGAGGCGGTGGCCCCAGCGAATACGGCGGACGGGAAGTTGACACGCGACGGGATGGTAGACATAACTCCCCCTTTTCTGCCGAGAGGGTATGCGATTTTGAAACGTCGTGATACAACTACCCTATCAGGACGCGCACGCTGGCGGCATGGCTACGGATGGGCCGTCTATGTTGCCACTCCGCCGCCAGGAGTGATACACTGGCACGGCTTCACGTCACAATGAGGTCTGTGCGCCTGAACTGTCGCCCGCGTGTTGTGAACGGAACTCTCCCTCGGGACGCCGCGTGATGTCGCGCGTCCGAAAGTGAGGATGCTCGTGGTACGCTGCCCCTATTGCGGAGAAGCTGTCCGTCCCGACGCGCAGGTGTGTCCTCGCTGCCAGAGTCCGCTCGCCCCACAGCAGGGCTATGGATATCCACAGGGATATCAGCAGGGGTATCAGCAGCCAGCGGAGGCGAACCTTCCCGACTGGGTGCGCCAGATGCAAAGCCCGTCCAGCGCCTCACCGTTCGGCGCGCCCGATGGCTACGGGCCACCCGCCGGTCCAGGCTCGATGGCGGGAGGAAGCCTGATCAACGAGGACGCGCTGCCCTCGTGGCTGCGCGGCGGCAATGGCGGCGCGCCAGTTGGCTCGCCGTCCGCTTTTGGGCAATCCAACGCAGGGTGGGCAATTCCACCAATGCCAGGCGGCGGGCAAGGCTATGAGCAGCCGCCCATGGGTGGCTATCCTCAGCAGGATTATCAGCAGGGCGGGTATCCACAAGCGCAGCAGCCATGGCCACAGCAGGGTCCAGCGAATCCCTTCGACGAGGCGGCGCTTCCGTCCTGGCTGACACAGGCGGCGGGCCAGAGCTACGCGCAGCCGGGCACCGGCGCATATGGTCCCTCGACTTACGGGACCAACGCGTACTCCACGAACCAGTATCCTACCGGCGCTTATGATGGGCAGCAGGGATTTGGCACAGGCGCATACACGCCAGGTGGCCCGCCATCAGCGTTTCCATCGGCAGCGTATCCGGGCATGGGCGGGCAAAGCGCGCAGGGATATGACAACCAGGGTCTGCCCTCGTGGATGAATCCGGCGACGGCAGGCGCTCCAGCCAATGGATCAGGCAATGGATCGGGCAACGCGCGCGACGGCATGCCTGCTTCGTCACTCATTGACGAGCAATCGCTGCCGTCCTGGCTCAGAGGGGCCAACGGCGCGGGGCAGGCTGGCGCGCGTCCAGGCGAAGAGCCGCTGCCATCCTGGTTGACGCAGATGACCGGAGGCGCGCCAGCGTATACGCCGCCCGCCGCTCCAGCAGGTCCGCAGAACGGCTGGCAGCCAGCTCCCGCGCCACGCATGGGGGTCGCCTCGGTCCCCGCGAACCAGATGGTGGATGACGCGGCGCTACCTGACTGGCTGCGCGCGGCTGGCGCGGGAGCCTCCTACGGCGCAGGGGGACAACAGCCTGCTTTCTCGGCGGGACAACTCGTCGATCCGAACGCACTGCCGGGCTGGGCGCAAGACCAGGCGGGTGGGCAACCGCGAGGACAGCAGGGCGCGCGCGCTGGCAATAGCGACTGGCTCACCGATTCACACATACCCGCCGCAGGCAGGAACGGTGTGAAGTCAGCCTGGCTGCGTGATAATCCACCGGAAAATCCTCTCGGCACGGAAGAGATGCCTTCCTGGATGCGCGCCGGACGTGGGCAGGGAGAGCAACGGCGCCCACGCGGCCAGCGCCAGGACCCTGGTGACGCGATGGATACCCGCGCGCGTTCTGTGCGCTCCGGGCGAGGCCGTCCACGCGACTATGACGACTACGATGGCTATGACGGCTACGACCAGCAAGGCAATGGCGCGGGATACGAGGATGACGACGACGAGCGCTCCAATGGGCGCAAGCGTGGCGGGTTCTTCGGCTTCTTTGGGCGCAAGTAGCGCAAGGTCGCGCTGCAGGGCGGCTAGTATCAGACGACGGAATGGGCGGGGGCATGGCCAGGGTAGTTGACGGGGCGGAATCGATGGCGCGCGCGGAAGCGAGCCAGAGCGAGCGCCAGACAACTCCGCGCTCCATCCTCCTCATCGACTGTGGCTCGGTCTTCACCAAGTTGGCGCTCGTCGGCATCGTCGATAACCAGTACCGGCTGCTGGCGCGCACACAGGTCCCGACGACGGTCGCCCCACCGTACGCCGACCTGCTGATCGGCGTGCGCGAGGGATGCCAGCAGTTGGAGGCGCTGACCGGCCGGCGGCTGGTCGGACCTGAGTCGATTCTGACGCCGGAGCAGGGCGATGGCGCGGGCGTTGATACCATCGCGGTGACAACGAGCGTTGGCGGGCCGTTGCGGCTTTTGACCACCGGGCCAGGACGCGAGGCGCTGGCAGGTCTCCTGTACAAATCACTCGGCGGCCTCTTTGCGCAGCCGGAGGCGCTGCCGGTCGCGCCAGTCGAGGCGGCGCAGGACGATCCAGCCTGGGGCGAGCTTGTGGCGCAACTGCGTGCGTTGCGGCCGCATGCCATCGTGGTGATCGGCGCGCCCTCGACAGGGATACGTGGCGCGGGCACGATCACCGATCATGCGCAATCGGTGGCGCGCTGGCTGGAAGTCCTGCGCTCGGCGCCGCGCGAGGACGAGGAGTTGCGCCTCAGCTCGCTGCCGGTTGTCTTCTCCGGCACGACGGAGGATGGGATGACGCTCGCCTCGACGCTGCGCTCGGCGACGGCGATGGTCCACACCGTCGAGCAGCTTACCCCAGCGACGATCGGGCCGCTGAGCCGCGCGCTCAATGCGCTCTACGATGGGGTGGTCCTGCGCGAGGCTCCAGGCTATACGCGGCTGCGCTCACTGGCTGGACCGGCGACGGCAACGCTCACCTCGCTGGCTGGCGTCGCGCGCTTCCTGGCGCATCACTATAAGATGAATGTCGCGGCGGTGGATGTGGGCGCCAGCGCGACAATGCTCGCCGGAGCGACGACGAACGGGGAGTTCCTGCCCGCGCTCTTCCCACAGGGCGGGGTGGGGCCTGGCGCGGGATACGTCCTGCGAGCGGTCGGCGCGCCAAGCATCCTCCGCTGGCTCGCGGTCGAGGCGGACGAGAACATCGTGCGCGAGTACGTTCTCACCCGCATCCTGCGACGGCGCATGATTCCGACCACGCAACTGGAGCTGGAGCTTGAATACGCGATGGCGCGCGAGGCGATCCGGCTGGCGCTGCACGCGCCAGGGTCGCGGCTCTCCGGGCTGCATCCGGTTGACGTGCTGCTGGCGACGGGGGGGACGCTCACGAACACGCCGCATCCCGCCCACACGGCGCTGATCCTGCTCGACGCGATGCAGCCGCGCGGCATCACCTCGCTCGTGCTGGACTCCGGACGCATCGCGACGATGCTGGGGAGTGTCGCGGCGGTCGCGCCGGATGTGGCGGCGCAGATGACCGAGAACGACGCGATGCCCTCGCTGCTGGGCACGGCGGTCTCGGTGACGGGGAGGCCGGAGGACGGGCAGCCAGCGGTGCGCGCGTTTCTGGAGTATGAGGACGGCAAGAAAGATAACATCGAGGTCGCGGCTGGCGCGCTGGCGCGCCTGGCCGTACCACATGGGCGCCGCGCGCTGCTCTCGCTTTATCCGGCGCCTGGGGTGGATGTCGGCCTGGGGCCGGGCCAGCAGGCGCGCGCGAGCGAGCCGGTCGAGGGCGGAGCGCTGGGACTCATCATCGACGCGCGTGGGCGTCCACTGGATCTGCCGACCGCGACGATGGAGCGTATGGCGCGGCTGCGCGAGTGGCGGACGGCGATTGGAATCGGGGGCGCGCGATGACGACCTGGGCGCTCGATTATCCGCTGGGACGGCCGCTGCTCCCCGCCGCGCAATTGACACGCAGGCGACCAGCGACGGGGCTGACGCCGCTCGTCCAGCCCGGCGACCGCGTGCGCGCCGATCAGCCCGTCGCCGAGGCGCCAGATCGCTCGCGGGTCGTCCTGGCCGGCATGGCGGGGCGTGTCCGTGAGGTGACGCCGGGGAGCGAGGTCTCCATCGAGGGGCAGGTGATGTACCTCGCGGGGACGCTGGGACTGGGAGGCAGCGCCGTCGGGCCACTCGCCTTCCTAGCACGAGGCGAGTCCATCGCGATGGTGGCGATTCCCACCGGCGCGATCCTTGTCTATCCGCAGCGCATTCCGCTCACCCTGCTACAGCGGGCAATTTCCGGCGGCGTCGGCGGCATCATCGCCGCCAGTGTCTCCGGGCTGGAGTTGGAGGCGATCTCGCGCTTAGACCTGACCGCGCTCTACGACGGCCTGATCCCGGAAGGCGACCGCTTCCCTGTTCCGGTGATCCTGACCGAGGGGCTGGGCGAGCGCGTGATGGACGCGATTACACAGCGCATCCTGACGCAGCGCGCGGGGGAGTACGCGCTGATCTCCGGACTGACCGATCCACGGCGCAACATCCGCCCGGAGATCCTGCTCTCGCTGCCGCCGGATTCACCTGTCATGCCGCTACCCGCTGACCCGGCGCTGATCGTCGGCGCGCGCGTACGTGTGGTGGCGGGCGAGTATCGCGATGCACACGGCCAGATCGTGCAACTCTTCACCCACCGCCAGCGCGACCAGATCGGCATGCTTACCGAGAGCGCGCGCATCCGCATGGAGAATGGGCTGATGTGTGTGACGCCGCTGCACACGCTGGAGCGCCTGGCCTGAGCGAAGGCGCTATCCCCGTTTCTCCGCGCGCAGGATGAGGTAATCGCTCGTCCAACTCACCACGTGGCCGTCTTGCTCCTGTATCGCGAAATAGTCGCGGATAGGCGCTGGCGCCGATAGCATGTCAGCTTCCAGCGCGGCGCGCTCATCGTCTGGCAAACGCATCCGCTCGACCCACCCGGCGAAGAGGTACGCCTTGCGCCGTGTCTCCGCGCGGGTGACGGTGAGTCCGGCCTCCGCCAGCATAGAGCGCCACTCGGTCTCGGTGTAGGCGCGGACGTGGCTAGGGTCGCGGCGGCGCTCCCAGTCGTTCATGATGCGGTCGAGTTCGGGATCTTCGGGCGCGATGTTGTCGATGAAGAGCAGGCGACCACCGGGTGCGAGGACACGCGCCATCTCGCGCGCGGCGCGTGGCGCGTCGGCGTAGTGGTGTGGCGCGATGCGCACCGTAACCAGGTCGAAGCTGGCATCGAGGAAGGGCTGGCGCTCGGCGTCGGCGATGACGTAGGTGGCGTTGGTGACGCCCTGCTCGGTGAGGAAGGTTCGCGCCGTCGCCAGCATTCGCGGTGTCAGATCCGTGACGGCGACGCTGTGAACGTGCGGCGCGATGGCGAGCGCGGTGTGCCCGCCGCCGGTCGAGATGTCGAGCGCGCGATCGGTAGGATTCGGCTGCGCCCACTCGACGAGGACGGTGAGGTCGTCGCCGGAGCGGTGGCGCTCGCTGGTGACGTAGGATTCTGCGGCTGCGCCGAAGGCCGCGCGCACGCGCTCTTTGATCTCCTCCGCCTCCGCGCTCTCGGTTGGCGCCTCGGTTTCTGAGGCGAGAGGGGCGACGAATTCGAGCCGGTTGCCGAAGGGATCAAAGACGAAGAGGCGTTCGACCCCTGGGATTGGCGTATCCTCGTGGATCGCTATCCCTGCCGCATCGAGGCGCTGGCGTAGCGCGCTGAGATCGTCAACCAGCAGGGCGGGATGTCCCTTACGCTGGGGAGTGAAAGGCGTCTCGACGCCGAAGTGCACGCCTTGCGCGCCACAACGCAGCCAGAGGCCACCACGCGCCACGAGCGCCGCCGGTTTGGGCGTCTCAGTCAATCCGAGCGCGTCGCAGTAAAACGCGCGAACCTGGTCCTCGCCGCCAGCAGGAATCGTCAACTGGACGTGATCAAGCCCTCTCGCCACGCCTGCCGTTTCAGCCATGGCCGTCGCTCCTTCCTGTGATGATGAATCGCTTGGAGACCTCTCCCCCGGCCCCTCCCCTAAAAGGGAGGGGCGCCTCGCGGCAACCATCACCGCTGGATAGCGAACACCGTCGCCTGTGGTTCCCCTTCCCTGTGAGGGAAGGGGGTCAGGGGGTTAGGTCTAGAATCTCCTACAAGCCACTCGTTGTAACTCACTTGCATAGAGCATAGCTGAAAGCGCATCCGCTGGACGGATGCTCGCTATTGGTTTGCGCGATACTGCCTTCCCCATACTACTTGCGCGCCCGGCCTGTGTATGGTACGATGATGAGGCTGGCGTAAGCTGGCGTCCGGGCCTGTGGCGCAGTTGGGAGCGCGTCTGCATGGCATGCAGAAGGTCAGGGGTTCGAATCCCCTCAGGTCCACCCTTCTCGTCCTTCGTGGTCTGGCCTTTCACCCCGCGCGGGCGAAAGGCTTTTTTGTGCATGGCCGCTGATTCGCCGTCTCATAGAGATGAATGATAGAGGCAGGATTGTTATGGCGCGCGGGAGATTTCAGCCAGCGGAGTTCGAGCGCAAATGGCAGGAGTGGTGGGACGCGCAGGGCATCTATTACGCCCGCGACGACGATACGCGCGAGAAATACTATAACCTCATGATGTTTCCCTATCCGTCGGGAGACCTGCACATCGGCCACTGGTACAACTACACCGGCGGCGACATCTATGGGCGCTATATGCGCATGCGCGGCTATAACGTCACACAGCCGATCGGTTTCGACGCCTTTGGCCTGCCCGCCGAGAACGCCGCCATAAAGCGCAACGTCCAGCCGCGCGAGTGGACGCTGGATAACATCGGCAAGATGCAGGCGCAGATGCGGCTGATGGGCGCAGGGTGGGACTGGCCGCGCGAGGTCGTGAGCTGTCTGCCCGACTACTATCGCTGGACGCAATGGCTCTTCCTCCAGTTTTACAAGCAGGGCTTGGCCTACCGGACCAAAGCCCCGGCGAACTGGTGCCCGCACTGCAACACGACGCTGGCCAATGAGCAGGTCGTCAACGGCCATTGCGAGCGCTGCGGTACGCCGGTGGAGCGGCGCGAGATTGACCAGTGGCTGCTGCGCATCACCAAATACGCCGACGAACTGCTGCGCTTCGACGGGATGGAGTGGCCGGAGAAGACGCGGCTGATGCAGACGAACTGGATCGGGCGCAGCGAGGGCGCCGAGATCCGCTTCCGCGCTGACCTAGCGAAGAAACGCGGCAAGGGCGCCGAGACAGTCGAGATTCCCGTCTTCACGACGCGGCCCGACACGATTTATGGCGTGACGTTCTTCGTGCTGGCGCCGGAGCATCCGCTGGTGGAGCGCATGACCGCGCCGGAACAGGGCGAAGCTGTGCAAGAGTACGTCGAGCGGACACGGCATGAGACCGAGATCGACCGTTTGAGCGTTGACGTCGCGCGGCCCAAGACTGGCGTCCCGCTGGGGACGACCGTCACCAATCCAGTGAGTGGCGCGCAAGTTCCCGTCTGGATCGCCGACTACGTGCTGATGGGCTACGGCTCCGGCGCGGTGATGGGCGTTCCGGCGCATGACCAGCGCGATTTCGAGTTCGCGCGCGCCTTCGACCTGCCCATCATTCAGGTGATCAGGCCAGAGGGCGAGGAGGAGACCGATCCGGCGACCTGGGAGGCGGCCAAGTCGCACGAGGGAGTGATCCTCAACAGCGACGGGCTGGACGGCGCGCCAGCGGGCGAGGGCATCGCGCGCGCCATCAAGCTGATTGAGGCGAAGGGCGTGGGCAAGGCGGCGGTGACGTACCGGCTGCGCGACTGGCTGATTAGCCGCCAGCGCTACTGGGGCGCGCCAATTCCCATCGTCTACTGCTCGGAGCATGGGACTGTGCCTGTGCCTGAGGACCAGTTGCCGGTGCTGCTGCCGGATCAGGTGGAGTTCAAGCCAACGGGCGAGTCGCCGCTGCGCTACGTGCCAGAGTTCTTCGAGACGACCTGCCCGATCTGCGGTGGCCCGGCCAAGCGGGAGACCGACACGATGGACACGTTCATCTGCTCGTCGTGGTACTTCCTGCGCTACGCCGATCCGAAGAATGCGGACGCGGCGTGGTCTGCGGAGAAGGTGGCGCAGTGGCTGCCGGTGGACATGTACATCGGCGGGCCGGAGCACGCGACGCTGCACCTGATGTACGCGCGCTTCTTCGTCAAGGCGCTGCGCGATATGGGGCTGCTCAACTTCGACGAGCCGTTTGCACGGCTGTATCACCAGGGGATGGTACTGGGGCCGGACGGACAGAAGATGTCGAAGTCGCGCGGCAACGTCATCGCGCCGGATGATGTCGTCGGGCGCTATGGCGCGGATACCGTGCGCAGCTACCTGATGTTCATGGGGCCGTTCGACCAGGGCGGACCATGGAGCAATCAAGGCATCGAGGGCGTCGCGCGCTTCATGAACCGCGTCTGGGCGCTGGTGACGGATGCGACCGAGGCAGGCGTTCGCGTTGATGGGCAGGCAAAGCCCGTTGGCGCGGCGCTGGGCATCGAGCGGCTGCGGCACAAGGCCATCGCGCGCGTGACGGCGGACTACGAGGGGCTGCGTTTCAATACGGCGCTGGCCGCGCTGATGGAGTACGTCAACAGCTTGAACAAGACGCGCGAGCAGTCGCCGGAGATCGTGAATGACGCGGCGTTCTCGCGGGCGGTGGATACGCTGCTGGTCTTGCTGGCTCCGATGGCGCCGCACCTGACGGAGGAACTGTGGCACGAGCGCAGGCTACGCGCCGGAATGGCGGAGTCGGAGTACACGAGTATTCACGTCCAGCCGTGGCCGGAGTATGATCCGGCGCTAATCGTGGACGAGACCGTGACCATCGTCGTGCAAGTGAACGGCAAGGTGCGCGATAAGCTGGAACTGGCGCCAGATACCGCCGAGGACGAGGTGCGTGAGCGGGCGCTGGCGAGCGCGAAGGTGCGGTCGGCGATGGAGGGTCGCTCGCTGAAGAAGTTCATTTATGTGCCGGGGAGACTGGCCAGCGTCGTGGTGTAGAGCTACAGAAGAAAATCGCGCCGGTAACATCTCGCCACGATGTCCGGCGCAGCGTCTGGCTCTTCAGGCGCATATGGCGCGCCATGCCGTTCCCAGCCCCTACTGCTGAAGTTGCTCCTGCACGCGTTCGGTCTGCGCGTGGAGGTTGGCAATGATCTTGCGCAAGCTCTCGTTGTCCGCCTCCATGAGAACGGCGGTCACGATGCTGGCGCCATACTGCCGCCCGCGCCCTTCGGCGGCGTAGGTAAACCCCATCTCCTCGATCGCCCGACCCAGTTCCTGGGTTAATTGGCTACGTACCGCGTCTGCCATTGATGTATGCGTCCTCTCTGCTGGCTATGCGACTTCGAAGACATAGACGCGCGCGGGTTACATGTGGCGCGAGCGTTGCGCCAGGTCTGGCTGTTCAGTGTGCGCGTTTCCGCTCGTTCTTGCTCGATCATGCCTGAAGAAGAGAGTCGCGCTCGTTGCGTAACACCAGGAATCTCCCTCCAACTCCCTCCGGCTCGTCTCTCTCCGCAACCTGACCGCTTCTCGCACACTGTGACCCCACGAGATCAAACTGGCGCGCTTGGCGGCGTATCCCTCACCGTATCCCCTGGAGACAAGGGGTTCGGTGGAAGCTCACAAGAGCCAACTAGTCACTGGAGCGAGAAGACGGCCATTCGCGCCATAGGGCGCTGAGCCTCACCAGTGGGAGAGCGTGTGAAACTGCAACAGGGCGAGCAACTGATCAAACAGCAAGATAACGCGGTTTGGGTCAGGGGAACATTCAACAACGCAGTCGGCAAGTTAATCCTCACGAATCGCCGCCTGGCATTCGAGCAGCGATCGGTCATCAAATCGTCAATCCTCGGGCAATTTGGCATTGTGGGGGCGCTCGCCGACGAGGCGCTACCGCGCAACATCGTGGTGAATCTGCCATTGGAACTAGTAGCTTCCTTCGCTCAGGTGAAGGTGGTGTCGTCCAGGAAGGTCCTTCCCATCGTCACCAGGAACGGTCAGGAGTTCCTGTTTTCTGGGCCGAAGTACGAACAATGGCGGCCTGCGCTTCTGCAGGCGGGGCTGTTCGACGCAGGACAACCCTTGAGCGCTCCTGGAATGCCTGCTTATGGACAGCCCGCCTACGGGCAGCCGTCCTCACAGAGCCAGCAACTCGCATATGCCGCAGGGTATGCGCAGGCGCAACCACAAGCCCAGCCAAAGACTGGCATCCCCTGGTGGGGCTGGCTCCTCATTGTCGTTGGCATTGTCATTTTCGCGTGCGCTGCCGTGGTCATTGCGCTCGCGGCGCTCGGCTACGCAGTCGGTGGCGCGACGTCAAGCGATATGACTCACGCGCTGGGCTGGTTACTGCGGATCAGCGGCGGTATGTAATTCACGCTACGCGCTGCGGGCGATGCGGATCATGGCGGCGAGGCTGCGTTCCACATCCTCATCGGTCGTGCGCCAGGAGGAGACGCTGATGCGCATGGCGGTCTGCCCCTGCCAGACGGTGGGGCCGCACCAGCAGGTTCCATCGTTCTGGATGTCGGCGATGACGGCGCGCGTGCGTTCCGGCTCGCCGAACGAGACGAGAACCTGGTTGAGGACGACCTCGTTGAGGATCGCGTAGCCGGCCTCGCGCAGCCCCTCAGCGAAGTGCGTCGCCTGGCGGCAATTGCGCTCGATCAACTCAGCCAGCCCCGCGCGACCCAGCGTCTTCAGCGCGGCCCAGACCTCGATTCCACGTGCGCGGCGGGAGAGTTCCGGCGTGAACTGCGATGGCTCGCGCGCCTCTGCTTGTGGCAGATAGGCGGCGGTGAGCGCGAGCGCGCGGCGCAGGTGTTCTGGCTCTTTCACGAAGGCCAGTCCGCTGTCATAGGGAACGTTGAGCCACTTGTGCGCGTCGGTCGCCCAGGAGTCGGCCTGATCGAAGCCCTGGAAGAGATGGGCGCGCTCCGGCGCGGCGGCGGCCCAGATGCCGAAGGCGCTATCGGCGTGTACCCATGCGCCGTGCTCATGCGCCCAGGCGCAGAGGTCTGCGGCGGGGTCGAACGCGCCGGTATTCACGTTGCCGGCCTGGATGCAGACAATCGCTGGACCGTCGAGTTTGGGTAGGTTCTCGGCGCGGATGCGTCCCTGGCCGTCCACTGGCAGGCGCAGAACACGCTGATGGCCGAAGCCCGCCATGCTCAGGCTGCGCATCAGCGTTGGGTGCGCTTCGTCGCTGACGACAACCATGACAGGCGGCGCGTCAAAGAGGCCATCGGACTCGACGTTCCAGCCCACTTTATTCAGAACGGCGTGGCGCGCGGCAAGCAACGCGGTGAAGTTCGCCGTCGTCGCGCCGGTGACGAAGCCTCCGCCGGTTCCCGCTGGCAAGCCGAGCGCGTCTACCATCCAGCCAAGCGCGATCTCTTCGAGCTTGGCGTCAATTGGCGAGACGGCGATCAGCCCGGCGTTCTGGTCCCAGGCGGAGGCCAGCCAGCTCGCCGCGACGGTGGCCGGGAGCGCGCCGCCGATGACGAAGCCGAAGAAACGCGGGCCAGCGGTAGACAGGGTAGCAGGAGAGCCAATCTCGTCCAGCAGAGCGAGCACAGCGCGTGGATCAGACTGGTCGGCGGGGAATGGCTCTTCAAGGTCGATGAGACGAGCAAGAGCGTCGGGGCTGGGACTCACACGGCGCTCGTCCAGGCTCTGCCAGTAGCGTTTGGCCCGCGCCGCCGCATCGTCGAATAGCTCGTCCATATCGCCTCTGTCCTCCTATTCGTGACCTAACCCCCTGACCCCCTTCCCTGCGAGGGAAGGGGGAACCATACCGCGAATTGGTTGCCATCCACGACGTTATTCGCTGTGAGTCACCCCTCCCCTGTGAGGGGAGGGGCCGGGGGAGAGGTCTAGAGCCACACGAAACAACCGCATAGGGAACTATACAAGACGGCGGATAGGGACGGGAAGAGCGCTACAGGATCGCTTTCAGGAAGGCCTGGGTGCGCTCCTGCTGCGGGTTGTTGAACATCTGCTCCGGGCTGCCCTCTTCGAGGATGACGCCGTCGTGGAGGAAGATGACGCGGTTGGCAACCTCGCGCGCGAAGCCCATCTCGTGCGTGACGACGACCATCGTCATGCCCTCCTGCGCGAGCTGTTGCATCGTCCGCAGCACCTCGCCGACCAGCTCTGGGTCTAGCGCGGAGGTCGGCTCGTCGAAGAGCATCAGTTTCGGATTCATGGCGAGCGCGCGGGCGATGGCGACGCGTTGCTGCTGGCCGCCGGAGAGGCGGGCGGGATAGGCGTCCGCCTTCTGGTCCAGACCGACCTTCTTGAGCAGTTCATGCGCGCGGGCCTCGGCCTCTGGGCGGGCGACGCCCTTGACCTGCATTGGCGCCTCGATGATATTCTGCAGAGCGGTGAGGTGCGGGAAGAGATTGAAGCGCTGGAAGACGAAACCGATGTTGCTGCGGCGGCGCGCGCTCTCCATCTCATTCGCCTCGACGACCTTGCCGCCAGGCGTCACCTGATAGCCGATCAGTTCGCCATCTACATAGATACGACCCTTATCAATCTTCTCCAGATGATTGACGCAGCGCAGGAAGGTGGTCTTGCCGGAGCCGCTGGCGCCGATCAGCACGACGACTTCGCCCTTGGCCACCCGCATGTTGATGCCCTTGAGCACCTCGTTGCCATGGAAATATTTGTGGACGTCCTGGGCATCCACCATGGGGCCGTTGGATGACTGCTGCCCATTTCCGTTCATCTCTCGCCTCACCTCGTATCGGATCTGTAGACGCTCTTGAGCGCTGGCCAGTCTCATCTGCGATCATTGACAGGCAGCGCCACCTCTGGCGTTTCTGGCGCAACCGTATCTCGAATCCCAGCGCCAAACATGCGGCGCCACCAAGGTATCTTGGAGATTTGGCCGGGGTCGATATTGGAGAGATTAAGCCGCCGCTCGATGCGCGCCTGGATGAATCCCCAGATCGTCGTCAGGGTGAGATACCAGACGATTGCGATGACCACAAAGGTGATCCAGGAGCCGGTCGCGCGCCCATAGCTCAGCGTGACCTGATACAGTTCCAGGACAGAGGCGGCGGAGGCCAGAGAGGAGCTCTTGAGCATGCTGTTGAACTCGTTGCCCAGCGGCGGCACGATGACCCGCAGCGCCTGGGGAATGACGATCCGGCGCATGCCCTGTCCGTAAGTCATACCCAATGACTTTGCTGCCTCGAGCTGCCCGACGTCGATGGCATCTATGCCCGCGCGGACGATCTCCGACATGTAGGCGCCTTCATTGAGGGCGAGCGCCAGCAAGGCGCCCAGCAGTCCGCTCACGAAATATTCGTTTGTGAGGCCAAATTGCGCTTTGAAATTGAAGGCCTGGTCGAGCGTGTTGCCGATGCGCAGGAACGGGAAGATTTGCCAGAAGAGAACGACCTGTACGATGAGAGGAGTGCCACGGAAGATCCAGATATAGAAGTTGGCGAAGCCGCGGAATACGATGAAGCGCGAGCGACGAAGAAAATAGAGGCCAAGGCCGATCAACGAGCCGGCGATCTGCGCCGTCACCGAGAGCATGATCGTGATGGCGACGCCCTCGAGCACGCCACGCGAAAAGAGAAACTTGCGGAACTCATCCCAGTCCCAAATGCCTGGAGGCGATTCGAGCGCCCGCGAGATTGTGGCGAGAACGATTGGCATGGTTCACTGCCGCCTTTCAGGGCGTGGGCGCCCCGTATATATCTGGTATCTGGAAGCCCTCATCGGGACGATTTGTCGGCGTCAATCAAGTGTACGACAGGGACGGGGAAAAAGATGTAGCGGGCTATGCCAGTAGATGCGGCGAAACGGCCAGGGGATCTCCGCTGGCCGCTTCACTCTTCCGCGCGCTCACACGAGCGCGCGTTTGTCAGACGTTAGAGGCCGGTGGTGTACTGACCTGTCTCAACTCCCCACTTCTTAAGGATGTTGAGATAGGTCCCGTCGGCGACCATCGCCTTGAGCGCCGTGCGCACGGCGTCCTCGAAGGGCTTGTTGTCCTTGCGGACGACCATGCCCTGTGGCGCCGGGGCGACCGTGACGCCGCCGATCTCGGCCTTGTCGCTATTCTGCGAGACGTAGTAGCCGGTGACCGGCTCGTCCTGATAGCTGGCGTCGGCCTGACCGTTCACGACCGTTTGCACGACGAGGTTCTGGTCGGAGTTGCTTTGGATGCGAATCTTGTTGTCCTTGCAGACCGGCTCCTGGCCAGATTTTCCATCGCCTTCTCCATTGGCGTCCTTCAGCTCGCCTTCTTCCGTCGTGTCTGTCTGTACGGCGACGATCTTGCCGCACAGATCGGCGATCTTCTTAATGTTCTTGGGGTTGCCCTTCGCCACCAGAAGGGATTCGCCGGCCTGGAAGTAGGGGATCATGTCGACGACGGCAAGGCGGTCGTCGCGGATGGTCCAGGAGGAGATGGACATGTCGTAGCGCTGCTGACCAAGCGCCGGGGAGGCGATAGCGCTCAGCAACTCAGGGCCAAAAGTTGCGGTGACGACGTGTGGGGTAAGGCACATGCGCTTGGCGATCTCGTTGCCAAGCTCGATGTCATAGCCGGCGAACTTGCTGGGATCGTTGGGGTCAACGAACTCGGCGGGCTTGTAGGTCGTGTCGCTGGCGATTGTCAGCGTGCCTGACTGGACGAGATGCAGGTTGCTGGTGTCGGGACAGTTCGCGCCAGTCGTGGCGCCACTGCCAGAAGTGCCACAGGCGGCCAGCCCCAGAGCGAGGATGCCCGCGAGCGCGAAGCCGCTTGCCCAGCGCATGCGGCGTCCCGCCGAGGCGTTGCGGAAGTCCTTTCGGAGGTCCATCGTGCGTGTTCTCCTTACCCAAAACGAACGATACCGGGGCGATTTGGCCTGAATATCAGCCGCTATGAGATCTCGGCGGCCTTCAGGCGCGTGCGCTTGTCTACACGCAGTCTATCACTGGCGCGCAAGCCCCTGGCGACGTCATGCGTGAATCATGTACGACATGGTGGCGCCAGGTATTAAACGTACGCCGGAAGCGGCGATATTCTCACAACATCCTTTGCTCGCCACCACCTGCGCGCGGCGAGAGAAATCAAGGGGAATGTCTTGACATGGAAGGCGGCCCATGATATGCTCTCCTTTGCGCCATTCGCAAACGCGATGGCGCGCCTGGCCCGCCGGGAAGCACCTGAACAATTGAAGAGTGGGAAACAGCAGACAGCGTACAAGCACAGAACTCGATATGATACTTGTGCAAGCCAATGCAAACTTGGCCGTTAACGGAGCCTCCGCTGTGGGGTTGCGTTGAGATTTGTGAATCTTTGATGGCGAGTTTGATCCTGGCTCAGGACCAACGCTGGCGGCGTGCGTAACACATGCAAGTCGGACGCGCGGGGGCAACCCTGGCGCGTGGCGGACGGGTGAGGAACACGTGAGCAACCTGGCCTTTAGTGGGGGA
>DATAOM010000188.1:0-7527 GCA_036265775.1 Ktedonobacterales bacterium
AGCTTGTCGACTTGAAGCTCGTCGACCGGATAGAGTTCGGCTCGGGGGCGGTGGCGCTGCGGTATGAGACGAGAAGGTAGCAGAAGGCCAATGCGGTTTAATGCGCGTTAGGCTTGGTCAGCGTCGTTGCCCAGCTTTTGCGGAGAAGTCTGGAGGAGCTCCTGCGGGCTTGTCAAAGGAGCCAAGATCAACAGAATCTCGGTGGCATGACAAACGTAAGGAGGCGTCTATGCGTGAACAGTACCCACGGGCAGCCTTGTTCGGCACGGAGGAGCGAACGCTCTCCTCTACTATCCGTGGTCGGGACTATCACCTGTCCGTCGCTCTTCCGGACAGCTACAAGACATCTACACAGGCGTATCCCGTGATTTATGTGTTAGATGGTGATTTCAACTTTGGTGTGGCGGCTGGGTTGACGCGCTTTAGCAATGCGTTCAGGAACGTCCCTGAGCTGATCATTGTCGGCATTGGCTATGACATGGAAACCACTGATGAATTCGCTGCGTTACGCGACCTTGATTTCGACATTCCTGGGGTGCCCGGCGCGTCTCCCGATAGTGTGTCAAACCTCTTTTTAGAGGCCCTGACGCAGGAGATCATCCCGTTTATTAATGCGAACTATCGCACCATTCCCTCGGATCGCTGCCTGCAAGGCTATTCGTCGGGTGGTATCTTTGTGCTCTATGCGTTGTTCCAGCAGCCGGATGCCTTTCAGCGCTATATCTCCGGCAGCGCTATTCTGAACGCCACGTATGATTACTGGACTCAGCACGATGCGCAGTTGGCCGTGCGAGATGCCAGCAATCCAATTCAGGTGTACCTTTCAGTAGGCGAGTTGGAAGAGGATGACCTTCCGAGCTTTCAGCAATTTATTGCCTTCTTGGAGCAGGGCAACTACCCTGGTTTGACGGTGAGCAGCGAAATCTATGCCGGTGAAGGTCATGGTTCCGAGGGGATTGCGCTTACCTACCTGCATGGAATCGCCATGGTGTACCCACAACCCGTCTCCGACCTGTTCACGGAGTAGCGCGCTATGGTGTTTGTGTCGAGGTCAGCGTCTCCTATCCCTCCAGAGTCAGAGCGCCGCGCCAGCTATGTCGCTCTATACGAATCGGGCGAACTGGCCGTGCGCGCCGACGCAGCGTGGGAGTTGCTGCGCCGCTGCACGGTCTGCCCGCAGAACTGCCCGGTGGACCGCATCGCCGGGAAGACCGGCGCATGTCACTCCGGGACGGAGATCGTCGTCGGCTCGTGGAACGTCCACCGGCGCGAGGAGCCGCCGATCAGTGGGACGCGCGGCGCGGGGACGATCTTCTTCGGCGGGTGCCAGGCGCGCTGTTCATACTGCCAGAACTTCTGGCTCAGCCAGCAGGGACACGGCTTGCGCGTTGGGCCGGAGCGGCTTGCGGACATGATGCTCTCGCTGCAGAAGAAGGGGTGCCACAACATTGATCTAGTGACGCCGACACACTACGTCCCGCAGATTCTGCGCGCGCTGGTTATCGCCGCCGGCAAAGGGCTGCGAATCCCGCTGGTCTACAACTGCGCGGGCTACGAGCATGTGCATGTGCTGCGCCTGCTAGATGGTGTCGTAGATATCTACCTGCCCGACGCCAAGTACGCCAGCAACGTCGAGGCGCTACGGACCTCGAAGATGCACCACTACGTCGAGTTCAACCGCGCGGCGCTCAAGGAGATGCATCGCCAGGTCGGCGGCCTTATTTTGGATGACGAAGGCATCGCCGTCCGCGGCTTGATCGTGCGCCATCTCGTTATGCCGAACCGGCACGCAGGCACGCGCGAGGTGCTGAACTGGCTAATGGCGGAGCTTGGGCCAGATATCGGTGTCAGCGTGATGGACCAGTATTTCCCAGCGTATAAGGCGCACAACGACCCGGAATTGAGCCGCCGCCTGACCTGGACCGAGTACCGCGAGGCGCTCGATATCGTGGAAGATTTGCCCTTCGAGCACCTTTTCCTGCAGGAAGACCTGGCGATGATCGACACCAGCGACGCGGTCTAGACTCTTCCTTTCCGCAAACGCGGCTGCAAGCGCGTCAATGTCGCCTGCCCGGCGCGAGACTTGTTGGCGCGCGCGATGCTATAATCTGCCAGGGTATCAGGCAGGCGCGACAAACCTCCCTCAGCCGCAGCGCCACAAGTACGCCAGCCCCGGGAGATCATATGAGCGACACGGCCACGTTGAGCCGGCTCTTCGCCAGCATTGAACCCGACCTCGAACGCGTGGATCGTCTCTTCGAGGAGCGCGCATTTTCCGGACTAGATATGCTGAATGCCGCCGCCGAGCATGCGCGCAGCTCTTCCGGCAAGCGCCTGCGCACCGCCTTGACGCTTCTCTCCGGTAAGTTGATTGATTACCGCATCGAGAAGCTGCTGCCGCTCAGCGTCGCATTCGAGATGGTACATCTGGCGACTTTGATCCATGACGATATTATTGATAACGCCGCGACCCGGCGTGGAGTCCCAACAGTCAACGCGCGCTATGGAGATCACATAGCGATCCTGCTCGGTGACTATCTCTTCGCCAAGACGGCAGGATTGATCGCCGATGTCGAGGACTTTCGCGTTGACCGCCTGTTCTCGGAGACGGTGGCGAGTGTCTGCGAAGGCTCGATCATCGAACTGCTCTCGGCGCGAACCTTCGACCTTTCCTTGGAGATGTATCTGGAGCGCATCACGCGCAAGACCGCCGTCCTGATGGCCGCCTGCTGCAAGGGTGGCGCGACCGTTGGCGGCGGCTCGGACGCGCAGATCGCGCTGATGGAGGACTACGGGCGCAACCTGGGCATCGCGTTCCAGATCATGGACGACGTGCTGGATTACAGCGAAACCTCGACCTCAATTGGCAAGCCTGCCGGCAACGACTTCCGCCAGGGGCTGATCACGCTCCCGCTCATCTACGCTATCGAGCAGGATAGCGATGGTCGCGCTTCGTGGGTTGAGGAGATGCTGCGCAGCGATCAGCCGACGGATGAACAGGTAAGTGAGGTCGTCGCCTGGGTGAAGGCAGGCCTTGCGTTGGAACAGGCGCGAGAGCTGGCGCGTCACTATGGAATGCGCGCCCATGCGCTGCTCTCTGAATTCCCTGCGTCTCCAGAGCGTGAGGTGCTCGAAGAACTGGTGGATTTCGTGATCGCGCGCACGCGCTGATCGTCCCTCTCGAGGAGCACGACTTCTACTTGATCGAAATATTCTGGAGCAAGAGAAAGAACGCATTGCGATGAGCCTCAGCACGCCTCCACCTGCCCTCCAGGCGCGTTTCGCTTCGGCTGGCGGCAAACCAACCTATGTGCGCCAGATGTTCGGGCGCATTGCGCGTGTCTATGACCTGATGAATCGCCTCATGACCGCTGGCCTCGACCGTCGCTGGCGCTCCTTCGCCGCGCGCCAACTGGCGCTGGGCGAGGGAGAATCCGCGCTCGACGTGGGGACCGGCACGGGAGATCTCGCCATCACCGCAGCGCAGATGTATCCCGGCGCACAGATCGTCGGTGTGGACTTCACCCCAGAGATGCTGGAGCGCGGCCGAGAGAAGCTAGAACGGCTCGGACTTGGCGATCGCGTGCGGTTGCAGGTGGGTGATGGCGCGCGGCTGGATTTTCCCGACAGTACGTTTGACGCTTGCTGCTCTGCGTTTGTCGCGCGCAATCTCGCCGATCTGCCCGGTGGTCTGGCGGAGATGCGTCGCGTGGTGAAGCCTGGGGGGCGCATCGTCTGTCTGGAGATTAGCCACCCACGCAACAAACTGTTCTCTGGCGCATTCCACCTGTACTTCGACCGGCTCGTCCCCCTGTTAGGGCGTGTCGTCGGGCGATCTTTCGACGCCTACAGCTATCTCCCTACCTCGGTGAGCGCCTTTCCAGACGCCCGTGTGCTCCAGCGTGTGATGACGGACGCAGGATGGGATGACGTGCGCTACTACGCGCTGAGCGGCGGCATCGTCGCCGTCCATGTGGGAACCAAGCCGCTGTCGTAACTGGCGAGTATGGTTATTGCGTGAGCTGGCACGAGGACTCACCACAGAATGCGTCGCGCCCACCGACGACCTTGAACACCGACGCTGTCGCGACCGCGTCATCAGGCCCGCTCGCGGCATGCTGGCCGAAGGCGAGGATGGCCAGCGCCTTTTGTGGCTGGCTCCCGGTAATGGCGAAGCCGATCGCGCCTCCCAGCCCCATGAACGGATGGCGTGGATCAAACGCACGGAGCCTTGTACGCACAGCGGTCGGATCGACAGTCCAGTTCGCCTTTCTCGCGTTAGGCGCTGGCAAGTCCTTCGCCGCCGCAATGGCAAGCATGCGTGTCGCGTCGAAGCCGAGGATCGTCGTGGCGTTGGGCGCTACGCCACGATTCACCAGGTCGGCGCCGCCAAATTGTGTCGTGAAGAGCGCGCTGAAATTCACTTGTGGTGGCGCCAGCGTGAGTTTCCCCCACTCGTCCAGATGCGCAGGTGTCGCTACATAGAGGTAGTTGAGGTCAGACGGAGACTTGCGCGCGGCGTCGGCGACCGGATCTCCGCCCAGGCCTACCAGCGCTGAGACGTCGTCGCGTGATGTCGTCAAGATATGTGGTCGCTGACTCCTGCCATCGAACTGGCGGGCGAGCGCGTGCGCGAGGTTCAGCGCGCTAAGGTCATTGCCAGTGAAATAGATCAGGTCGGCGTTGGTGTTGACGGCGTCGAGCGCTACAGGATTGAAGTCGTTAGGCGTCGTGCTATCATATGGCTCACGTCGCTGGAGCGTGACCGTTGACGCATACTGCGACGACAGGCGTCCCGCAAACGCCCCCGCCCAGGCGTTTGCTTGCGGATCATTGGGATCGGCGACAATCAGGATGCGATGCGCATTGAGTTGTTTTATGGCGGTGTCGGCGAGCTCACCAGCCTGTGCGTTGATGGACGGCGTGACGGCGAAATAGCTGGCGGCTGTGCCACCTAGCCCGTTCGCATTCGCGACTGGGGAGAGGATGGCCAGGCCAGAAGGGGTGAGTGACGAAACGCCGATCTGTGTCTGCCGCGTTTCTGGCCAGCCAATAATGCCAATGATGCGTTGATCGTTGCCGCCGCGGATGGCGTTAAGAAGGATTGTACTGGCTGCAGGCACATCTTCGGGCGCGGCTCCAGAGTTCAGGATGAGCACACGCAACTGCATGTCGCTGCCCAGCGAGTTGAGCGAATTGATGCGTTGCTGCGCGAGAAAGACGCCCTGGAGCTCGGAGCGCGCTTCAAGGGTGAACGGTCCTTGACCAGGCGCCTGTGGGTTCGCGCTGTAGGCGATTGCGGCCACAAGCGTCACCGATGGGCGCTGGCTCGCCAGCACGCGGGCATTCTCAGCATAGATCGCCGCCTCCGGATCATCGGGAGCCTCGACCGTCGCCCGCGTAAACGCTTCCAGCGCGCCACGCGCGTTGCCTTCGGACAGCAAACGGGCGCCCTGTTGCTTGGATGTATTGTTGGCGAGACTGGACTCGAAGATGCGGTCACCATAACTGATGCCGATGCCCTTCTCCTGGAAGAGTCTGGCCGCCGCATCATCGGTTCCCGAATCGCCAACAGGCGCCGTTAAGGTTCCATGCGGAGAGAGCGCGTACCACATACCGCCGCCAATGATCGCGAGCAGCGCGAGGATGCTGACGATGAGGAAGAGAGGATTTTGCAGTAGTGGCGGCCTCGGCGTGACAAACTTGCCACGCTCATCCCGCTCGAGCGCCAGGGCGGCTGGGTCGTCGGGCGCGGCGTTTATCGCGGCATAGGTGGCGTGCCGTCCCAGCGCCAGGGGAGCCAAGGCCTCGCGGAGTTCTGTCGCGGTCTGATAGCGTTGCGCGGAAGACGGGCGCATACCCTTGTTCAGGATCTCATCAAGCTCAAGCGACACCGCTGGATTCAGCCGGTGCGCTGGCTGCACGACCGCAGAGGCGCGGGTATAGGGCGGTGAACCGGTGACGGCCTGGTAGAGAATCGCGCAGACGGCGAGCAAGTCCGAGCGTATGCTGGCCTGGCCGCGTGACTGTTCGGGCGCGGAATAGCCGGCGATTCCTCCTGCTGGGCCAGCAACCGACTCGCCTTCAGGGTAGAGCAGCAGCGTCGGGGACATGCCAACCAGCGTCAATTGTCCGCTGGGGCGTAACACGACGTTGCCCGGAGACAGGTTTCCGTGGACAAAAGGTGGTCGCTCGCGCTCCGCGCCAATCAGCACATCCAACAGTTGCAGCGCAATGCTAATCGCGGTCGCCTCTGGCAGCGGCCCACGTACGCGGCGCAACCGATCTGAGAGCAGATCGCCGGAGGGATACTCGAAGACAAGATACTGGCGGTTGTGATCGCTGAAACTGTCAATGAGGCGACTGTAGCCCTGCAGATAGGAGAGTGAGATGAGTCGCTGGGCGGTGAGGTAGCGCGCATACTCAGCGTCCTGCGCAGGCACGCCGTCGAAGCGCAGCTCCTGGATGAGCACTTCAGTATTGGGCGCCTCAGTATCCTGCGCCACGAGCAGCGGGGCCTCGTTCTCCGGCTGTGCCGCGCCGCTCTGCGCCGAGAACGGCTGGATGATCCGGTAGCGGCCCTCCTTGAGCAGCGCGCCTAGTCCCGTTGGTCCGGCCAAAGGCGTCGGCGCGAGGCCAAGGTTGTTTCCGGCTGCAAGCGGACTCGAGGCGACGCCGACCCGCTGCTGATAGTCATATCCTGGCGCGCCAGTGGTAGGGTAATCAAACCCTGATCCGTTCGACTGAACCGGATATTGAAAACCAGAGTTCTGCCGCGCAGGTCCACCGGTCGTCACGCCGGTAGAGCCGCCAGGCGCCTGCCATGGCGACGGAAAGAAGCGAGGGTCCTCCAGCGGCCGGTCGGTCTGCGCGCCAGGAAATGGAGTGGCGCCTGGCGGTTGCTGAACAGCGTACTCACCCTGTCCGTAGCTCGGCTCCGCATCACGCCATGCGCCGTCAAGGTAAGCAGGCTGGTCGAATGGGGATGGAGCGGGTTGGATTCCATTCCCGGCCGGCTCCTCAGGCAGCCACGAGCCACAGTTGGCGCAAATCTGGTCGCCGATGCGATTCGCAAAGCCGCACTGAGTACAGATCATCTCGTCAACCCCCAAAGACCACAGACGGCGCGGCGCTACGGAGCAATCGCTCCAGACATATACGCAACTCATTGTATCGCGACGGTCAATGGCTGCATGAATGGTTGCCGCTGCTCGCCGCCGGTTGCGGGCATACGTGGCCTGGCGTACAATCCTCTCGTTCTACTTGCTGTTGAGTTTCCGTTACTGCGTACAATGCTCCTTACATCCCAGCGTTTGCCGTTTGCGAAAGAGCCGCCGCATGGTCTTCGAGCTGACTCCCAATACGAACGCGGCGCCAACTGCGCCGCCTACTGCTTCCCCTGCTCCCCGCGCCACGAGACGTCAGCCACGCTTCCTGATTCCGCGCAGCACGGCGCGCGACACCTGGGGCTGGCTCTGGAAGGACGCGCTGGGGCGTGTCGTCCCCATGACGGGCGTGGCGCTGCTG
>DATAOM010000189.1:0-6091 GCA_036265775.1 Ktedonobacterales bacterium
TGGGAGACCCCATACGCCTCCGCGAGATGATGGAGCGACTCACGATTGGCTTGGCTTTGAATCTCCAGACAGAGTTCTGAATGTAGCCGGTGCGGACGCCGATCAGCGTATTCACTTGACGAGCCCGAGACAGATGCAGCAGGAAATAGGCGAAAAGTCAGGCGCCACGTGGGCTGAGCCAGTGCCTTCCAATTTATCGCACACGCGACTTGGCGCCTCACCGACGCCCCATCACCTTGTACGACAAGCGCTGTTTGTCGTGCATGTGACTTTATGTCGTTCATGTGACTTTTGGAAGTTGCTAGCTACCATATTATTGAAGCGCAGATCATGGATTTAGAGCGGCGCCTATGATTCGGCGCTTTCCAAGGAATCGCAGATTGTCTCCAAGAACCTCGCTGACGCCACACCATCGGCCACACGATGATCCACCGTCAGCGTCAGCGAGACCTGTGGAATGGCGTACAGCGCGCCGTTTCTGGCCACCGCCTGCTCCACCACCTGCCCCACCGCCAGTATCGCCGTCTGATCAGGGTCCACAATCGCCACGAACGCGCTGACGCGATGCATCCCGAGGTTGCTCACCGTGATCGCCGCTGGGGCAAGGTCTGCCTGGGTGAGCATGCCCGCACGCCCGCGCGCCGTCGCCTCTGTTACGGACTGAACAAGATGTGAAAGCTCTTGTTGATCTGGCTCAGCGATGGTGGTGACCAGCAGTGTATCGTCCCCGGCGATGACCAGCCCGACGTCGGCCTGTGGCAATGCGTGTAGCCATGGACCCTCGGCGCGCCACAGCGTATTGATGTTCGGATGCGCCCGCAGCGCCAACGCCACCGCACGCAAGATGAGATGTGTGTACGTCAGATCGGCGAGACCGGCGGCGCGCTGCGCGTCGAGCCAGGCCCGCGCACGTGTCATATCCGCCGTTGCCATCAGCGTGATCTGCGGAGTCATCTGGACTGACCGTGTTAGCCGCTGGGCGATCACCTGACGATGGCGTGGAACATCGCGATCCCGCATCCTGGCTGGCGGCTCACCTGTCTCCACCGGAACTATCGCAGAGGCAGTCCTAGTGGACGCCACAACCGGCGACGCTTGAATAGGTTCCGCCACAGCGGTCATCGCGACGATCAGCGCCTCGACATCTCTCCGCTCGATACGTCCGTCCGGTCCGCTGCCAAGTACCCTGCCGATTTCGATCCCATGCTCCCGCGCGAGCCGCCGCGCTATCGGTGACGCCAGCACGGAAACGTTGTGCCGCCTCACTGGGGTTCCTTCGGGATGCGCCTCATCGCCCATACCCACCCCATTTGTCTGCGCGCCATTTGACGCGCTAGCCTCCCCCGCTGTGAGCAGATAGGCGATCACGGTCCCCGCCGCCACGGTCTCGCCAGCCTGGCGCTCGATCTTTTGCAGCGCGCCCGTGAAGGCCGATTCGACGGTCAGCGTCGCCTTATCTGTCTCCACCTCCAGGAGTGGCTCGCCCATCGCAACGAGCTCGCCCTCGCGCTTGAGCCACGAGAGAATGCGCAGTTCATCCGACGTCTGGCCCAGCGCGGGCATGCGCACTTCTTGCGACATGTGGCTTCTCCCGTTATGCGCAGATGGACCGAGCCACCGACACGATACGCCCTACGGAGGGAGTGACCGCCGCCTCCATGATCGGCGCGAACGGCAGCGGCGTGTCATATGTCGCCACGCGCTTGATCGGCGCCTCCAGCGAATACAGGCACTCATCCGCCGCGCGCGCCGCGACCTCGGCGCCCCAGCCGCCGCTCAGCGTGTCCTCGTGGACGATCATCAGCCTTCCCGTCTTGCGCACCGAGGCCCACAGCGTCTCCGTATCCAGCGGGAACAACGAGACCGGATCGATGACCTCGCACTCGATCCCTTCGCTCGCCAGCTCCTCCGCCGCCGCGAGGCTAAGATAGAGGCTCAGGTGCGTCGCCACGACGGTAACATGGGCGCCCGCGCGCTTGACGATCGCCTTGTCCAGCGGCAACAGATACTCTTCCTGGGGGACCGGCGCGGTCAGGTCAAGCCCACCCGCCTGCTGGCGACCCTTGCTGCCGTAGAGCAGCTTGTGCTCGAAGATCAGCACGGGGTTGTCGTCGCGCACCGCACTTTTAAGAATCCCCTTGGCGCTGTAGGCGTCCGAGACGCAGACCACCTTCAACCCCGGCACATGCGTGAAGTAGCTCTCCGGACACTGCCCATGCTGCGCGCCACGATGCGTCGCCCCCACCGGCGCGCGCATCACAAGGGGAACGCGCAGCTTGCCGCCCGACATATAGCGCATCTTCGCCGCCTGATTCACCAGCTCGTCCATGCACTCGAAGAGGAAGTCCGCGTACTGCATATCGGCGATGGGACGCATGCCCATCAGCGCCGCGCCGGTCGCTGCGCCCGCGATGACCTTCTCGCTGATCGGCGTGTCGATGATGCGCTCGTGGCCGAACTCCTCAACCAGGCCAAGGTACACGCCGAACGCGCCGCCGAAGCCCCCCTCGACGCCGATATCCTCCCCGATCAGGAAGACATTCTCGTCGCGGCGCAACTCCTCGGCGATAGCCTCACGCAGCGCCTCCGCGATGGTCAGCCGGCGCTCGGCGCCGGCAGGCAGCACGCTTTCAGCAACCGTCTCCTCTGAGGTCGTTTCAGGCATACACGTCCTCCAGCGCTTGTTCCGGCGTCGGATCAGGCGAGTTCCGCGCGAACTCCACCGCATCGTCAAGCTCGGCCTCGACCGCGACGGCGACACGCTCCAACGCCTCGGCGTCCAAGCGGCCTGCCGCTACCAGCGCCTCACCCAGCCGCTCGATCGGGTCGCGGCTCTTCCACTCCGCTTCCTCTTCCCGCGTACGATAGCCCCGTGCGTCACTGCGGCTATGTCCGGTGAAGCGATAGGTCTTGCACTCCAGCAGAATCGGCCCATCACCAGTGCGAATCCGCTCCAGCGCGGCGCCAGCCACCGCATGTACCGCCAGAACGTCCATGCCATCCACAATCTGCGCAGTTACGCCATACGCCGACGCGCGCTCGGCCACATCGGCGAGCGCTGATGTCATGGTGTAGGGAGTCGAGGCGCCATACAGGTTATTTTCGCAGACGTAGAGGATCGGCAGCCGCTTCACCGACGCGAAGTTCAGGCTCTCGTGGAAGGCCCCCTCATTCGTCGCGCCCTCGCCAAAGAAGCAGACCGCCGCCTGCTGGCTCTTGCGCAACTTGAACGCCAGCCCCATCCCGGCGATGACTGAGTTCCCCCCGCCGACGATGGCAATGGCCGGCAGCATGCCAACCGCCGGATCGCCGAGGTGCATCGAGCCGCCCTTGCCGCCACAGCAGCCCGTCGCTTTGGCGTAGAGTTCCGCCATCGCGGCGCGCGTCGAGACGCCCTTTGCCAGCGCGTGTCCATGTGGCCGGTGCGTCGAGGTGACCCAGTCGGTATGGCTGAGATGGTCGCAGACGCCCACCGCGACGGCCTCCTGCCCCTGATACTGGTGCAGCGTGCCCGCGATCTCCCCTTGCAGGAAGAGATAGTAGACGCGATCCTCGAACATGCGAATCAGCAGCATCTGGCGATAGAGCGCCAGCAGCCGCTCGGTCTCCAGCCTCTCCAACTCGCCCATGTCGCTGGCCCTTTCACCTTCCATCCGCTTCATGCACGTCCGCTGCCACCATACACGCGCAGCAGCTCCTGTATCTTCTCACGCATCCGCGTCTTGCCCGCGTTCATCACATCTTCCGCTTTGTGCGAGCCGAGGATCAAATGAGCATCCGCCGTTTCTGGCTGTGCCTGGACGCTCTGGCGCATCCCCTCGAAGAACGCGCGCTTGAGGCTGGTGCCCACGTTGAACTTGACCACCCCGGCGGCGATGGCGCGGGGCACGGCGTCGGGCGGAAAGCTCGTCCCGCCGTGTATCACCAGCAGCGTCAAGACGCGGCGCGAGATCGCCTCCAGATGCTCCAGATCGACGGGCGCGTACCGCGTCGTCAGCAGATGCACGTTGCCAATCGAGACGGCCAGGCAATCCACCCCCGTCTGCGCCACGAACGCCGCCGCCTGTTCGGGATCGGTGAGGCTCGCCTGCGAGTCGTCCACGCCGCCGCCGATGAAGTCGGGCAGCCGCCCCAGCTCGCCCTCCACCGCGACGCCACGCGCATGGGCCTCGCGCGCCAACTCGCCAACCTGCGTCACGGCGTCGTCCCATCCCCACGCTGAAGTATCCAGCATCACCGCGTTGAAGCCACTCTCGATTCCACGCAACGACTGGTCAAGCGTCTGCGTTTCATTCAGCAATAGCGCCACCGGAACGCGCGCCCGCTCAGCCACCACGCGCCCCATCGCCCCCAGCGCCTCGACGCCGCCCTGGTCCAGCCAGTTTCGGTCCGCCATCATGCAGCCGAAACCAAGAATCACCGGCGACTTCTCAGCCTCCGCCGCTTCGAGCGCCGCCTCCAGCGAGTACATGTCCCACGCCTCGAAGTAGCCGAGCGCATACCCTTCACGACGCGCGCGCTCGAACAGCTCGGTCATGGGGACGAGCGGCATCTCTTCTCTATCTCCATTGGCTACAAGCGCGCGTCCATAGTAGGCGCCAGTCGATGATCTCAGCCAGAGCCCGAACAATCCCGTATTTTAAGGGCTTTCCCCAGGTTGCGTCAAGCCGCTGGCGCGCTGTTTCGCTGAAAAATCGCGCACGTCCGGCCGCTTATCACGCCGGGTCTATCCGTAGGGGCAGCGGACGCTCCCGCAAGAACGCTTCCGCCTGCTCACGGGTAAAGATGCCCGTCGTGCAGCCAAGACGCATGCAGCACGACGCTCCGACCGCGCTTGCGAAACGCAACGTCTCGGCCTGATCCAATCCCATCAGCATGCCCGCGATGAAGCCTCCCGCGAAGGCGTCACCCGCGCCTGAAGAATCCACGAGGTTCACATCAAATGCTGGAGCCTCGACGACGTGCGTCTGATCCATCAGCAGCGCGCCACGTCCGCCCTTAGTGATCACTACCGTCGCACACCCCGCGCGCAAGAACGCCTCAGCCTGGCGGCGTGGCTCCTCCTCTCCCGTCAGATAGCGCGCTTCCTCATCGTTGGGCAGAAAGACGTCGACGAAGGGCAAGACGCGCTCGAGATCACGCAGCGAGACTGAAGCCGTGTCCGCGGGCACGACCACATCGAGCGCTGTACAAACGTTGTGCGAGCGAGCGAGCTGGAAGAGCGCGGCCAGATCATCTTGCGCGAGATTAGGCAACACCATGTAGCCGCCCACATAGAAGGCGCCGGCCGCCTCAAGCGCCTCCCGGTCGATATCGGCTGCGCCGAACTCGGCGTTGGCCCCGAAGGTGTGAATGAATCGCCGGTCCTCGCCTATTACTGGCAGGATCACTGTCTTGGAGGTACCGTGCTTATGCGAGGTCGAGATCCCTGTTGTCTCGACGCCCTTGCTCGCCAAATCCTGCACGATGAACGAACCGTAAGTATCGGTACCAACCTTACCAGCTACCTTCGCCTTGACTCCTAAGTGGGCAAGCGTCGTAGAAGTGTTCGCGGCGCAGCCACCCGAATCCATCAGGAAGTCGTCGGTGGCAATCAATTGCCCTGCCTCGGGCAGCGCAGTGAGCGGAGGCACGAAAAGATCTGCGACCAGAATGCCAGCGCAAAGGACAAAGGACGCATCAGACGTCATCGTGTCCAGGCCTACTTTCAGACAACCCTGTTTGCAGCCTTCGACAGGCTGAGTGCAGATTCCAGCGCTCGCGCAATATGTCCGTTCGGGACACTAATATGAAGCCACCGACGATACCGACGGGAGTCCTTGCGCTCGCGTGACCACCTACCGTCCCTACAAAAAGCTCTAATGTCTTCAAACTTGGCGTCGAAGGTACCGCGTTAGTAGTATATACGGTCAGCGGCGCACGCCAGCGAGACGCGACGCCACTTCTTATGATGTTCAGTATGTTCTCATTTGCCCTAACATGGAAGCGGCGCTAGATCTGCTCTTTTTTGGAGGGATTCAGCTCTCTCACCCAAGAGACCTGCCTTAATTGAGAATCTGGCGAACAGTCCCACAAGATTCCACCTTCTGCG
>DATAOM010000190.1:0-9610 GCA_036265775.1 Ktedonobacterales bacterium
TGGGCGCCAGACGGCCGCTGGGTCGCCTATTCCTACGTCGTCAACGCGCAGCAGTCCATCATCCGGCTCTGCGAGCTTGCTTCCGGCAAGACCTTCGACGTCACCGAGCCGGCGCTCTTCGATCTCTATCCGGCGTTCGACCCCGCCGGCCGCTACCTCTACTTCATCGGCGCGCGCGAACTTGATCCCGTGGTCAGCGCGGTCGAATTCGAGTACAGCTTCCCCTATGGTCTGCGCCCGTATCTCATCACGTTGCGCCGCGATCTGCGCTCCCCCTTCGCTCCGCTGCCCACAGACGATCAGGCTGTGGAGAAACAGGGCGACACGGAGAAGGAGCGCGAGAAGAAAGACGCCGCAGCGACCAACGGAACCGCTAACGGCGGCGGCGCGAAGCCAGCGCCTATCACTATTGATGTCGAGGGCATCACCACGCGCATCGTCGCCTTCCCGGTAAGCGATGGGCGCTATGGCCGCGTGCAGGGCGTCAAGGATGGCGTAGTCTTTACCTCGTTCCCCGTCGAAGGCACACGCAAGCAAAACTGGGTCCCGACCATGACGCCCGAGGCCAAGGGCGCGCTCGAAAGCTACTCCTTCGAGGCGCATAAGCCTGACCACCTGATGGAGGGCGTCAGCGACTTCGAGGTCGCCGCCGACGGCCAGACGATCCTCGTCCGCGCTGGCGACCGCCTGCGGCTGCTCAAAGCGGGGCAGAAGCCCGAGAGTGGTGACGCGCCGGGACGCGAGACGGGCTGGGCGAATCTGGATCGCGTCAAGGTCTCGATTCGCCCGGACGCCGAGTGGCGGCAGATGTATGCCGAGGCCTGGCGATTGCAGCGCGAACAATTCTGGGTCGCCGACATGGGCGGCGTGGACTGGCGCGCGATACGCGACCGCTACGCCCCGCTCGTCGAGCGCGTCGGCTCGCGCGCGGAGCTGTCGGATCTCTTCTGGGAGATGCAGGGCGAGCTTGGCTCCTCGCACGCCTATGAGATCGGCGGCGACTATCGCTCGCGGCCTAACTACCAGCAAGGTCACCTCGGCGTTGACTGGCGATTCGATGCCAACACGGGACGCTATACCATCATGCGCATCCTGCACGGCGACCCATGGGAGGCTGACGCCACCTCGCCGCTGCTCAGCCCAGGCGCGAACCTTCAGGTGGGTGATGCGATCACGGCGATCAACGGGCAGCGCGTCACGCCGGAGCGCGGCCCACGGCAATTGCTGGTCAATCAGGCGGGCGCAGAGGTCCTGCTGACGGTGCAACCGGCGGATGGCGCCCCAGAGCGCCAGGTGACGGTACGCGCCCTCGGCGACGAGATGGCCGCGCGCTACCGCGACTGGGTCACGGCGAACCGCCGCGCCGTCCACGAGGCGACAAATGGTCGCGTCGGCTACATCCACATCCCCGATATGGGATCGGTGGGATATGGCGAGTTTCATCGTGCGTTCCTGGCCGAATATGAACGCGACGCCTTGATCGTCGACGTGCGCCATAACGGCGGCGGTATCGTCTCCGGCCTGCTGCTCGAGAAGCTGATGCGTCCACGTCTGGGCTACTGCTTCCAGCGCTGGGGGCCGCCGGAGCCGTTCTTCGTCCAGTCGCCGAGCGGAAGGCTGGTCGCGCTGACGGACGAGTACGCGGGGTCGGACGGCGACATCTTCTCGCATTCCTGGAAGATGCTCAAGCTCGGCCCACTGATCGGCAAGCGCACGTGGGGTGGCGTCGTCGGCATCGAGCCATATATCGGGCTGGCCGACGGCACGTTCACGACACAGCCGGAGTTCGCCTTCTGGTTCAACGACGTGGGCTGGGGCGTCGAAAATTACGGCGTGGACCCAACCGAAGAGGTTGACTACCCGCCGCAGGACTTCGCCGCCGGGCGCGACCCGCAACTTGAGCGTGGCATCGCCGAGGCGCTGCGGCTGATCGCCGAGCGTCCGCCGACCAAGCCTGCGCCTGGCCCGCGTCCGTCGCGCGCTGCTCCCGCGCCCGTTAGCAGCGCCGCCGACTGAAAACTAGCGCACATGTGCGGTCCTGTAAGTGTCAGGCCGCGCCGAGGTAGGCGATCAGACACTCGATGCCCTCGCTTGCCCCTGTCACCTCGCGCAGGCGCCGTCCCAGCGCGCGCACGACGCGCGCCGGACCATCCGCGCGCTCGCGCAGGATAGCCACATCCTCGGCGGCGGCCCGCGCCCGCGTGAGCACCGCTCCCGTGCAGAGGCCGAAGCCCTCGACATACTGCAGGCCACGCGCCTGCCGAGCCGCTTCCAGCGCCGGAGCCGCCAGTCGCTCGGCCACCTCGTCCTCGGCGCATCGCAGCCGTTCCGCCAGCGCCGTCTCGGTCAGCACGCCAGCGGCGCGCGCCTCCTCGAAAAGCGCCTCCAGTTGAGCAGTGTTGGACGCACGCTCTACCTGCTGCGTGACCTGATTGAGCATTCCTGGCAGTGTCTGCAGATCGCCACGCGCCCGATAAATAAGCGTCGGCGCTGCGCCAACCTCGTTCAACTCCACAGCATCCCACAATTCAGGTTCTCCCTCGGCGAGCCGCAGGGAAATCAAGGGAACGCGGGCCTGCGCGTTCGCATCAATCATCGATTCCATCGTGGGGGGAAGCATGATCGCCACTCGCTGGTCACCACGCATTGCCTGAAACAAGATTGGCCTGATTCCGTCCGCGGAGATGAGCGGCTCACTTGCGCGGCGCAGCGCCCAGCCGTTCGCCCAGTTCTCATCTGCGCCACTGCGCCGCAAGGCAGCGAACTCAGCAAGCAGCGCGTCGGTTCGTCCCAACGCCTCAGCCCAGGCGCGCAGATCAATCGGCGTCACACGCTCTCGTTCGGCGTCTCCACCCAGATAGCCCAGCGTCTCGGCGTCGAGGCGGAAGAGCCACTGGCGGCCATCCGGCGCGTATACCAGCGCCTCGGCCTTGCGCGCCAGCAGTCCCGCAACCAGCAGTGTCGAAAGCAGTCGCACCACACGCGCGCCGTGCCGCGCCCAACCGCCGAGCGCGTCCTGTTGCCCCGCGAGCGCCATCTCTCGATTCGTCAACGTGATCGAGACGCCCAGGTGCTCCGCCAGCAGACGAATCGCGGCGAGATCGCGTGGCTTGCTCGCCAGCGTAATATGAACATTCGCGGCATTGGCCAGCAGCGCGGCGGCCACCTCGTAGTTGTAGCGAGCGCGCACGTCGTCGGCGGTGGGAATCGGCCCAATGCGCGTCAGCATCGCCTGCGCCGGATCATCCAGTCCGATCAGCGTCTCAATCTCCTCCGGCGCAACCCCTAGCTCGTCGCCAGCCAGTCGCAGGAAGGGCGCGCGCTCCTCGCCGCCGACGAACCCTGGTAGTGCCTGATTCGCCCGCCGGTAAAGCCACAACCGTAGCTCCAGCGGCGCGGAGATGCCCTGCGCGGCCAGTTTGGCTACGAGTTCGGGAGCGACGACCTCGCCGAACGAGCGCGCGCGATACCGATAGCTGGCGGCCAGGCACGCGATGATGCAGCGGGCCAGTTTGTGGTCGCCGAAGAGTTGCGCCACGACCTCCTGATCCAGCTCGCGGCGCGCGTGTCCGACCATCTTCTCCAGGTAGCGTGTCGCCAGTTCGATACGCGGTCCGAGGCTGCGGTCACGCAGGAAGCGCGGATAGACAACCCGCAGGTCGTCATCCTTCACCACACGGCGGGTCGTCTTGCGCAGATCGGTCAGCTTGAGCATGGTTCGGCTACTCCTGCGTCTGAGTGGATGGTTGCGTTGCCAGTGGCTTGCGCGCGGGTCGACGGCGACGCGCGGTGGTCCGCTCGTTGGTGCGGCGGGAGATCAATTCGTAGAGCGTGGCGGCCTCCGGCTTCGGACGCAGTACACGCCCCAGCCGCTGGACGTACTCGCGCATCGAGGCGCTACCGCTCGCCACAATCGCCACTGAGGCGTCGGGCACGTCCACACCTTCGTTGAGCACACGCCCGGTGACGAGCTTGGTCAGCTCGCCAGAGCGGAATCCCGCAAGAATCGCCCGGCGCTCGGCTGGTGGCGTCCGATAGGTGATAGAGGGCAAGAGCAGCGCGCGGCTGATGCGGTCCACCATCTCGACGTACTCGGAGAAGATGATGACCTTGTCGTTCGCGTGGCGGCGCAGCAATTGCTCGATGGTCCCCGTCTTGGCTGTCGCGTTCATCGCCACCAGCCGCGCCTCGTGGTGCGCGCGCAAGGCCCGTCGCGCCTCGGGATCGTAGCCACTGCGGCGAATCAGTTGGGCGAACATGCCGGGGCCGCCGCCAAGCTGCGCGCGCCGCGTCGCCAGGTAGTATTTCCACTCGGCCATCAGCCCCTCGTAGCGCATCTCCTCCTCCGGCGTGAGGTCCACATAGACGCGCCGCTCGGTGAAGGCCGCGATGTGCTTTTCCGCCGCCAGGTCTTCCGCCGCGCGCTCGTAGACCACCGGCCCAATCAGCATCGCCAGGTCCAGATGGCGCTCGTCGGCGCGCTCCAGCGTCGCGCTCAGTCCCAGCCGCCACGGCGCGCGCGCTTTGGCGACGATGGCGCGATAGCTGTTCGCCGGGAGGTGGTGCGCCTCGTCGAAGACCAGCAGGCCGAAATCGTCCAGCTTGCGCCGTGGCATCGCGGCGGAGTCATACGTGATGACAGTGATCGGGCCAACGGTGCGCTCGCCGCCACCGACAATGCCGACCGCGCCCTCCTCCAATCCCAGCCGCGCGGTCAGCTCGCTCCGCCACTGCCGCAGCAGTTCGATGGTTGGCACGACGACCAGCGTCCGCACGCTCATCCGTGTAATGGCGTCGAAGGCGACGACCGTCTTGCCTGCCCCGGTCGGCAGCACGACGACACCACGGCCGTCAGCGCGTAGCCAGGCGTCCACCGCCGCGCGCTGATAGGGTCGCGGCGAAAGCGCCAGATGTGGCGTGTAGGGTAAGGCATAGGGCTCGCGCTCGGCTTCATCCGGCAAGAGCGCATCCGCGCCCGCCTCCCTATCGGCGTCAGTATCCTCGTCGCCAGTCTCGTCCAGCGCAGCGAAGACATCGTCGGTCAGCGCGTCATTCTCATCATCGTTGGATTGCGATGGTAGGGCAGCGCGCAGCGGCTCTGGGGACACAAAAGACTCCTTCGAGATGGCGAAAAGTCAGACGAAGAAAGAAAAAGAATGGCTGGCGTAGGTTACTGCTACACCAGCCACATAAGAGATCAGGCGGCGCGAGCGGGGAACTCCGGCGAGTAGGCCGGCGCCACATCAGTCTCATCGCTGACATAGGCGTCAGGGACGGCGAGTGCCGCCTCTCCCGCCGGTGGCTGTGGCCCATGCAACACAGCCTCCGCCGCGCGCTCTAGCCGGCGCTCGCTCTTCTCGCCGAAGCCGTAATGCTTCTGCAGGCGATGACTATGCGCCTCGTCCCACAACTGCTCGACGCTATGGATGTTCATCGGGCCGATCAACCGCAGCGCGGTGCGCGGGCCGATGTGCTCGACGGCCATCAGCGCGCGGGCGTCGTCTGGCAGCGACTCCTCGCACAGATCGTCGTAGAACGTCATATGGCCGGTCGTCAGCAACTCGGTGATCTTGCGCCGCAGCCGCACACCCAGGCCATCGAAGCGCAACTCCTCGCCACGGCGGATGATATCAATCGCTGGCTCAGGAAGCGTCAGCATCCCACGCGCGCCGTTGCGGTACGCCTGGATACGATACGGATTGGCCTGCTGCATCTCCAGCAGCGTCGCGATATTGAACAGGACCTCCGCCACCTGCTGATTGGTAACCGGAGCCTGGGAAAGCGCCGCGCCATCCTCCGAGAGGAACTGCACGGTCTGTGTAAAGGCGAACATGATTCACCTGCCCTTTCCTGCGCGTTTTCGCGCATCGAGGAGGCGCGCTGACGGCTCAATCTGGAGAGCCGGGAAGCATGCGACAATCTCGAACTTACGTTCTAATTATACCACATTATGTCTGGTAGTGGCGGCGTTCTCCCGCACATGTCCAGACGCCTCCGCACTAGATTATTCCTTGCGTGAGCGGCAAAAACGGAACACAAGGTTAGGGCATTGCGCCAACCTGTGAGGCGCCTGTCAGAATATCGCTAACTCGACATATAATGGGCTGTATGCGCTAGCCCACTTGAAAGTATCAAGAATGCCAGTATCATAGGAGAGTTGAAAATGCACTGACGAGGCTCGCCGGAGGCTGATGGTACTCGGCTGACATGACGCGTGAAGAGCGAGGGTGAGGGGTATGACATCGGCGGGATCTTCATCAGGAGCGCAATTTCTCGGCGCGTCGGCTTCACAGGCGAGCGTCGTGATTCCAACGCACAATCACCGTGACTCGCTACAGCGCACACTCCAGGCGCTCGCCCGCCAGGGTCTTTCCGCCGAACGCTTCGAGGTTCTGGTGATCTGCGCTGGCTGTACCGATGGCACGATACACATGTGCCATGAGCTCTCTCCCGATCTGCCCTATCGCCTGCGCGTAATCGAGCAAAGCAACACTGGGCTTGCCGCCGCGCGCAATCGTGGGGTAGAGGAGGCGCAGGCGCAGCTCATCGTGTTTCTCAACGACGACGTCGTCCCCGAACCCGCGCTCCTCGCCACGCACATCCGCGCCCACAGCGCCCGCCTCAATCTGGTCACCTTCGGTCCGCTCGCGGCGCCGCCAGATCAGACGCTCAGCATCTGGGATGAATGGGAGAACAGCGCTGCCCTCAAGAAGTATCAGGCGACAGAGCGCGGCGCGCAACGCGCCGCTGAACGCCTGTTTTCCACCGGCAACGCCGCCGTCAAGAAGCGGCATCTCATCGACGCCGGCGGTTTCCATCCCGATTTTCGCCGCGCCGAGGATCGTGAGCTCGCCATCCGCCTGAGTGAATTAGAGCTGCCCTTCGAGTATCTGCCGGAGGCGCGCGCCATGCGCTACATCTCGCATAGTTTCGCGGAGTGGCTCAAGGCGCCTCTCCAGGACGCCGAGGATGACGTCCTGCTTGCCCGCGCTGGCTACCCCCACACGTTGCGTCTCGTCGCGGAGGAGTTTCCCTCCCAGAGCCTGCGCGTGCGCACATACGTTCGCTTCTGCGCCGGTCATCGCGGGCGGATGCGCTCCGCCGAACGGTCGCTGACGAAGCGAGTTCTCCGCGCGAACGAGGAGCCGCAGCGGAGTCGCAAGGGTCTTGCGGCGTGTGGCTTGCTCTACTATCTTGGCTATTATCACCAGATCGCCACGCTGCTTGGCGGACCCAGCAAGTTCCACGCCTTCCTGCGCACGCGCGATGTGAAGGCGGCGCTGGACGCGATGCCTGCCCGATAGCACGGCGCTAATTCGCACGGAAGCGAGAGTGCAAGCGATGGAGCCAGTTCAGACCCTCTACGAGCGTGAATCGGCGCCAACCGAAACGCTACCTGCCCCACTCAGAGAGATGTACGGCGGCGGACTGGAGTTTCCTCAGGTACCCGAAGACCGCCCGTACGTGATTGCCAACTTCGTCTCTACGCTGGACGGCGTCATCAGCTACGATCTGCCGGGGCAGCGCGGTGGCGGGCCAATCAGCGGCGAGAGCGAGGCGGACCATGCCATCATGGGCCTGCTGCGCGCATCCGCCGACGCCGTGATCTTCGGCGCGAAGTCGCTCAGCGAGGATAGCGGCCATGTGCGCACGCCCGCCTTCATCTACCCGCCGCTCGCCGCCGCATGGGCTGAGTTGCGCGCCAACCAGGGTCATCCCCCATTGCCGCTCAACGTCGTCGTCAGTGGGAGCGGCGCGGTCGATCTAAGCGAGCCAAACTTCCACCATCCCAGCCTGCGTGTCCTTATCGCCACCACAAACGCCGGAGGGGAGCGGCTGGCGCAACAGGAATTGCCTGACGGGGTGACGGCGCTCGTCGTGGAAGAATCGGTGGATGGCGGTGTCGCGCCTGGCGCGTTGCTCGCCGCGCTCCGGCGCGACTACGGCGTGCGGCTCGCGCTGCACGAGGGCGGACCCAGCCTTTTTACCTCGTTCTTGCGCGCGGATTGCCTGGATGAGCTCTTTCTGACACTCGCGCCACAGTTCGCCGGACGCGCGGACGACTCACGACGACCCGCGCTCGTTCAGGGCTACGCCTTTACACCCGCCAACGCGCCATGGAGCGACCTGCTCAGTGTCAAGCGTTCCGGCGAGCATCTCTTCCTGCGCTACCGGCTGCAGGGGAGCGCCGCGGCTACAAGCCAGGAGTCAGGTTCGTCTCGCGGCTGACCTTCCACGAGCCGTCCGCGCTACGCCGCATGACCAGCAGCACCGTCGCTGGCGCGTTCTGGCGTTGTCGCTGTGTCACCAGCAACGTCTGCGCCCGATCTGGGGCGGACGACGACACCTGCCCGGGGTCGCAGCGCGTGACCTGCCCCTGGATGCGGTCGAGCGAGATAAGTTGCGTGCGCAGCGCAGCGCCGCTGTACGGCTGGGTATCGGGCGCGGGAGACGCTGGGTCAACCTGGTCGGCGAGATCGAGGTAGTTCTGCGTTTTCAGATCTGAGCAGATGCGGTCCGCGAGGCCAGCGGGATTCGGCGCGTTGACCGCGCGCTGCAGAATGTTCTGCGCGCCAAGCAGCGCGAGGCCCACAAGGAGAAATGTCGCAAAGAGCAGCAGGGAGATGCGCGTCGCGCTTCCACCACTCTGCCGGGCATTGTCCTTGGCGGCGGGCAGCGGAGACGCCGTCGAACGCGCGGCGGGCGTCACCTTTGGCATTCCTTCCACTCCTCAGGTTGTGACCTGCTCCGGCCGCATTGGGCCTCTGAAAACCTCTCGCAGTCTATCATACACCGTTTATTCTACGTCGTACGCTCCGTCAGGTCGTATGGCGCGAATCACCGGAGCCATTTCGGCCATCTTCGGCCATCTCAGCGGGCGCCAAATGCGCTCCGCTAGCCAATCTGGCGCGATTTTGCCGATGGAGCGTGCGCGACGTGGCTAAACGAGCGGCTTCTCCGTCTTGGGGAACAGAGTCTAGCGCTGGGCGCCGCTGCGCGCAATCCGCTTGTTTTCGATGAACGCTTGCCTTTTCACCTACCGGTCGCAGACGGTTGACACGAACAATCGTTCTAGGGTACACTTTCGGCAGAGAGACGCCGATACGGACATTTCCGGACATTTACGGACAAATCCGGACATTTCCGCCAGACATTTGGGCTAGTGGGGACCCACGCCTGGACTCAACCATCACAGGACTCCCGTTTTGTCTCGGGATGAAAGGATAGACCCATGCAGGACAGGGCAAGCGAGTATCCACGTGGCGACGCCAGGACCCTGCCACGGCGTCCCCTGGCTCCCACCCAGCGGCGCATCCCGGCCCCCATGTATGGCAGCGCGAGCGGCGTGACGGAAATGGACACGACCACGCCAACGCCGCGTGTGCGCGCGGACTCTGCTGCGCGCGCGTTGAGTTCATATAGCGGCGCCTCGGCGATGAGCGCGCCGACGATGACGCCCCCACTGACGACAAGCAACGCAGAGAGCGGTGGCATGGGACAAGCCACAGTAGCGCCGGGCCGTCAGGCTGTTCCCTATCTTCCGCCGAGTGTCGCGCTCGCGCCTGAGCCAGAGGTCTGGCTGATCGCGCTAGCGACGCCAGGTGGCGGC